>CALRAY010000009.1 GCA_943353705.1 Patescibacteria group bacterium UBA4664
GAAGTCCTCTCTTAGAAATTTTCTTCCACCGACTTAGCTCTGGCAGGATAAAGCTCCAATTCTAATGCGCTTGGGCTACCAAGCCTATGAATTATGACCCCATTACTGGGGTCATTTTATTTTGTCTGATATGATATAGCCATGAAAAATGCAATTTTACTACACGGTACAGGCGGGAGTGATACAGATTACTTCTGGTTTGAAGATACTAAAACTTATCTTGAATCGAAAGGGTATATAGTCTGGTGGCCTTTGCTACCTAATACTGAGCACCCAAAGCTGGCTGAAACAGCAGCCTTTGTCAAAACTAACCTGCCAGCTATCGATGAGGAAACAATCATTATTGGCCACTCCTCAGCCTGCCCGCTTATATTGCACCTAATGCAGTTCTTTAAGGTAAAAGTTAAGCAGGTTATACTTGTCTCTGGATACTATGAGCCTATTTCTGACGAGTCAAACAATATGCTGCCAGATAGTTTTAATTGGGAAGAGATTAAGAAACACGCCAAGGAAATCATACTCATCAACTCAGATAATGACCCGTGGGGTTGTGACGATAAACAGGCTCGCCCTGCGGCCGAAAAACTTGGAGCCAAGTTCTTACTTGCGAAAGACCAGGGCCCTATGGGCTCAGGTACATTCAGCCAGCCGTACAGAGAATTCCCTTTACTTAAAAGCCTACTCTAGATGTCGACAGATTACTCAGTTGAATGTGCGTTACCTTACACTCTCGACCTTTCCGATGAACAACAGCAGAAGTTCGTATTAGCTTTTAATGGACTTGCGAGTAAGATACATGAATCGGGTCAGACATTCCATCGTGTACTACTCATTGATGACGTATCTAATGGTGCAGGTGAAGGATTCGACCTAGCTGCCTATAGAAATGTATCAGCCACTAGTGACACTTTTGTTATGAGCGAATCGATGCTTAATGGCCTAGCTGAAAGGCTAATTAAACAGGTAGAGCTACCCCAGAACGATATTGAAAGACTAAAAACTGAGACTGGCTTTAGCAGCCCATTTTATATAGCAACATGGACTCTACTAAGACTTGGGTTTCTTGAACATCCCGATTTTCCGCCAGAACAAGTTTCACCTTGGGTAGCAAACGTCCTGCCAGAGAGCTTTCGTGAGGGGGAAGAGGAGTCTATGAGAATTATTAGCAGTACGCCGTTTGCTCAGGCTGTTAGTCAAGTAGAATACACTTACATCTAGGAAAACCGGGGGTTCTAGTCTAGCAAGGTAGAGTAAACACCAAATTTGGTGAGGCCTAAGATCCTGTGGCGACGCTTAATATAAAACTAAGGATTGGGGATATGCATAAGAACGCAATTCCGAATATGAATTTGTTTCTTTGCTTTAGTGCATCTACGGAGTTTTTCTGCTGGCCCTGGCCCATAAGCTTATTGTATTTAATACCCCCTGAGTAAGTAAGGTAAAGCCCAATTGGCCAAGTTATAAAGAATGAGAGTAAAACTATTAAATTAATTACAAGACTAGAATCTGACATGGTTACCTTTCGTTATGGCTAATATACTTTAATTATAAGTCTATACTTCATATGGTTATCATAGCACTATTCTGGAGCTATACATGTAATGATATTGCATGTATTTAATCAAAACCAAACCTACACCATAATCTTAGCTTTGCCTTTTAACGGCAATAATCTCGAATTTCGGGTCTAGAAAAAAGCATAATAATCTGATATACTCTAGCGATTATGATTAAATCCACACTTAAAGATAACAAAACAAGCGCAACACTAACTGTAACTGTCGATGAGGCTTTTATTGACCCATACAAAAAATCAGTATTAAAGCGACTCAAAAAAGACCTCAAGGTCGATGGTTTCAGGCCAGGTCATGCACCAGATAATATCGTAGTTCGAGAGCTAGGCGAAGCTCGCGTGCAGGCTGAAGTGCTAGAAGAAGTTATAGATCACGCCTACTCAAATCAAATGCGAGAACAAACAGTCGAGAGCCTTGGTTCTCCTGAGATTGATCTTAAGAAATTTGTGCCTTATAGCGAGCTAGAATTCAGTGCAACCTTTCCTATTATGAGCGAAATTAAATTTGATTATTCAAAGCTAAGTGTTAAAAAGCCAGAAATAAAAATTGACGAAGCGCGTATTGATGAAGCTATCGAAACGCTACGCAGCCAAATGGCCAAGCGAAGTGAGTCAAAAAAGCCAATCAAGAATGGCGATGAAGTTAGGTTTGACTTTGAAGGTAAAAGAGAAGGTAAGCCAGTCGAAGGTGCAGCCGCCAAAAACCATACTATGATTATTGGTAGTAAAACATTCATCCCAGGATTTGAAGAAGAGCTGGTCGGCCTCAAGAAAGATGAAGAAAAAACTTTTGATATTACTTTCCCAAAAGACTACCACGCAAGTGATCTGAAAAACGCTAAAGTTGAATTTAGCGTAAAAATAAACGAGATTACAAACGCCGAACTACCAACCGTAGACGATGAATTTGCTAAAAATGTCGGCAATAAGAAAAATATCAAAGAGCTCCGCGAAGATATTGGTGGCGTATTAAAACAACAAGACGAAGAGCAGTCCAAGAAGGATTACGAGAATAAAATTCTTGAAGAAGTATTGCTAAAAGCTAAATTCGACGTTCCAGAGCAATTAATTAATCAGCAGGTTGCGCAGCTTGAATCAGAGATGGATAAGAACTTACATAACGCCGGTATGGATCGTAAAAAGTATCAGCAAGCTCAAAAGATTACAGAAGAAGACATGAAAAAAGAAGTAGAAGAAGAGGCCAACAAGAGAGTTCGGGCCGCACTAATACTCCGAGACGTAATAAAGAAAAATAATATAAAAGTAAGCGACATGGAGATGCAACAGGAACTGGCTAAAATGGCGGAGCAGTATAAGGGAGACCCTAAAATTCAAGAAGAACTTACTCACGGTCATTTTCAGGATGATTTGCGCAACCATCTGCTTACACAAAAAGCAATCGGGCAACTTATTGAGTTTGCATCTAAATAATCGTGCTAAAATAGGTATATGAATAATTCAATATTAGTGCCAACAGTTATAGAAAAAACCAACATGGGAGAGAGAGCTTATGATATTTATTCCCGCCTCCTTAAAGAGCGAATTATATTTTTAGGCACCGAAGTAAATGATGACGTAGCTAATCTTATAATCGCTCAGTTACTATTTTTAGAAAGTGAAGATAAGAATACCGATATTAAGCTCTATATAAATTCCCCTGGAGGCAGTGTTACATCAGGTATGGCAATATTTGATACTATGGAGCTTATAAAGCCAGACGTAAGTACGATTTGTGTCGGTATGGCTGCTAGTATGGGTGCATTTCTATTAGCCTGTGGCCAAAAAGGAAAGCGCTTCTCGCTACCTAATAGTAGAGTTATGATTCATCAGCCAAGCGGTGGGTTTCAGGGTACTGCATCTGATATCGAAATAACAGCCAATGAAATAATCAAAATCAGACATAAACTCAATGAAATACTTGCTGAAAAGACTGGCCAAAAAGTTGATAAAATTGCAAACGATAGCGATCGCGACTATTGGATGGATGCTTCCCATGCCATGGACTACGGTATAGTCGATAAAGTCGTCGAGAAGACTAAATAATTTACCCCCTAAAACCCTTGACTAAGGGCAGATAATAGTCTAATGTATATCTCATAGAGGACGCTTAAACTATATTCGGAGTTTTCCAGTGGGATCTGGAAAGTGCCGAATTTTTATCAGTTTAGAAATACCTCTCTTCATCTTATTAAATAATTAAAGTATGAAAGAGGAGAAAACTCGTACATGCCAAAATCCGCTAGCACAACACGGAAGTATCTTAACAGCCAAAACACACCGCTACAGTTGCCAGATCTAATTAAAATTCAATTGGATTCTTACAATTGGTTCTTCGAGGAAGGTCTCAAGGAACTATTTGAAGAACTCTCGCCAATCGAAGACTTTACTGGTAAGAAATACGAACTAAACTTTAAGAGCTATCAGTTTGATAAAGAAAAGATTACTGAAGAAACAGCTAAAGAAAAGAACCTAAGCTATGAAGCGTCGCTTAAGGCTACTATTGAGCTGCTAATTAAAGAAACAGGTGAAGTTAAGACCCAAGAAATATTCCTGGGAGATTACCCAATTATGACTGGTCGCGGCACATTTATTATCAATGGCGTCGAAAGAGTTGTTGTGTCTCAGCTCGTGCGTAGTCCTGGTGTATTTTTCACCCGTGATGCCTCAGCTGACTATTTTTCAGCTAAAATAATACCTAGTCGTGGTGCTTGGCTTGAAATTGAAACAGCCCAAAATG
Organism: Patescibacteria group bacterium UBA4664; assembly: GCA_943353705.1. Classification (GTDB taxonomy): domain Bacteria; phylum Patescibacteriota; class Saccharimonadia; order CAILAD01; family BJGX01; genus CALRAY01. The sequence goes on from CALRAY010000009.1 coordinate 4,311, forward strand.
GCGTGATGAGCGTTAAGATTGACCGAAAGCGAAAGCTTCCTGTTACTACCTTGCTGCGCGCTTTTGGATTCGGTACTGATACTGAAATTAAAGAACTATTTAAGGAAGTTGATACTGGAGAAGTAAAGCATATCGATGAGACACTATCAAAAGACTCATCGAGCAGTACCGCTGAAGCACTTATGGAAGTCTATAGACGTATTCGACCGGGCGATTTGGCCACTGTCGAAAACTCAAAAGCATTGCTTGATAGTATGTTCTTTGATTTTAAGCGCTATGATTTAAGCAAAGTAGGACGCTATAAGCTTAACAAACGCCTTGGATTAAATGCCAAGAACGATCAAGAAGGTCGAGTTTTGCGAAAAGAAGATTTCATAGGCATTATTACTGAGGTAATTAAGCTAAGTAATAGCACTATGCCTTCAGAAGATATAGATCACCTTGGTAACCGCCGACTTAAGATGGTTGGTGAGCTTATGCAGATTAGATTCCGCGTGGGACTATTGCGCATGGAAAGAATTGTTAAGGATAGAATGAGCATTACCGAGCCAGAAACTATTGTTCCTGGACAGCTTATTAATGTAAGGCCAATTGTGGCTAGTATTAAAGAATTTTTTGCATCTCACCAATTGAGTCAGTTCATGGATCAGATTAACCCATTAGCCGAGATAGTCCACAAGCGACGTCTAAACGCCATGGGTCCTGGTGGATTGAGTCGTGAGCGTGCTGGATTCGAAGTTCGTGATGTACATAGAACTCATTATGGGCGAATTTGTCCTATTGAAACCCCGGAAGGTCCAAACATTGGTCTAGTAAGCACACTTGCTACATATGCTCGCGTTAATGAGTATGGATTTATTGAAACACCCTATTTCAAAGTAATAAATGAAGTTCCAGTGGCAAAATCTACTGGAGAAATATCCTCCAAGCTAATTAAAGACAGCAATGGTAAGGCTATAGTGAAGGCTGACGAAAAAATTACCTCCGCACATGCTAAGGCATTAGAAAATGCCGGACTAGAAATGGTCGATATTAAATCAAGAGCCACTTCAGATATTGTCTATCTGGATGCTTCAGATGAAGAAAAAGCCGTGATTGCCCAGGCCAATACGCCAACAGATGATAAAGGCTACTTTGTTCAGGTTCGAGTGCCAGTTCGTGGTGTTGGTGGTGAAGCTGACGAGGAAGATGCTAACAACGTTGACTATATGGACATTAGCTCCAATCAAGTAGTAGGTGTTTCTGCAGCACTAATTCCGTTCCTAGAACACGATAATGCTAAACGTGCCCTAATGGGTGCAAATATGCAACGTCAGGCAGTCGCACTGATTCGTCCAGAAGCTCCAATAGTCGGTACAGGTGTCGAAGGGCGTGTTGCTGAAGACTCAGGTCAGGTTATTGTTGCCTTTGAAGATGGCGAAATAGTATCCGCCGATGCGCACGAAATCGTAGTTAAGTATAAAAAAGCAGGCAAGAGAACCTATAAGCTTATTAATTTCCAAAGATCTAATAACGGTTCCTCAATGCATCAAAAAACCTTAGTTTCATCTGGTGAAAAGGTTAAACGTGGCGATATATTAGCCGATGGAATGAGTACTAAAGATGGTGAATTGGCTCTAGGTCAGAACGTTCTTGTGGCTTTTATGCCCTTTGACGGACTAAATTATGAAGATGCCGTAATTATCTCTCAGCGACTTGTCCATGACGATCGTTACACTTCTATACATATTGAAAACCACCAGACCGATGTACGCGAAACCAAGCTTGGTCCAGAAGTTATCACTAGGGACATCCCAAATGTATCCGAAGAAAGCTTAAAGGATTTGGATGATGAAGGAATCATAAGAATTGGTGCCGAAGTTGAAGCAGGCGATATTCTAGTCGGAAAAATAACTCCTAAGGGCGAAACGGATCTATCAAGTGAAGAACGCCTATTGCGAGCAATATTCGGTGAAAAGGCCCGCGACGTAAAAGATACTAGCCTAAGACTACCAAATGGAGCTGGCGGTAAAGTAGTTGATGTAAAGATATTAAGCCGCGAAGAGGGCGACGACCTCCCAGCTGGAGTAATGACCCAGATTTACGTAGCTGTAGCGCAACTCCGCAAAATATCCGTAGGCGATAAGATTGTAGGGCGCCATGGTAATAAGGGTGTCATTAGTAAGATTCTACCAGTCGAAGATATGCCTTATCTCGAGGATGGAACTCCAGTCGATATGATTCTTAATCCACTCGGCGTAGGTGCTCGTATGAACATCGGTCAGATTCTAGAGACACATCTAGGCTGGGCCGCTCATGAATTGGGCTACAGAGTAGCTTCTCCGGTATTTGACGGCGTAAAGCTAGAGCAAATTAAGGCAGAGCTAAAGAAAGCTGGACTATCAGAAGATGGCAAAACTCAGCTTTATCACGGATATACCGGCGAACCATTTGCCGAAACTACAACCATTGGATATAAGTACATGTTGAAACTACAACACATGGTAGACGATAAGATTCACGCACGATCCACAGGACCTTACGCTATGGTGACTCAGCAGCCACTTGGCGGTAAAGCTCAAATGGGTGGACAGAGATTTGGAGAAATGGAAGTATGGGCACTTGAAGCATATGGAGCAGCAAATACCCTACAAGAAATTTTAACTATCAAGTCTGATGATGTAATCGGACGAAGCAAGGCTTATGAATCAATTATCAAAAATGATGAAATTAGAGGTCCTAGAATCCCTGAGTCATTTAATGTTTTAGTTAAGGAGCTTCAGAGCTTAGGCTTGGCAGTAGAGCTTGAAAAGCCAAAAACCTCAAGGACTGTTGACGCTGAAGAAGTACTTGGAAAAAGCATTGAAGCTGAAGCCAATGAGCTTGGATCGGATGTATTACTTCAAGGAGAATCGGCTGCTGATGGCGAGGCTATCGTAGACCTAAGTTCAAGTAGTGCTGAAGATGACTTCGAGGTGCTAGCTGAAAATGACATAAAATTAACGGAGCAGGAAGGATAGACTGATGAATAATAACCCAACTGAAAACATGATTTTAGACTTCGACGCAATCCGACTTTCAATAGCGTCCCCAGAAAATATCCTCGACTGGTCGCACGGTGAAGTGACTAAGCCAGAAACAATTAACTACCGAACTCAAAAACCCGAAAAAGATGGTCTATTTTGCGAAAAGATATTTGGGCCTACCAAGGATTGGCAGTGTTATTGTGGCAAGTATAAAGGTATTCGATATAAGGGAATTGTTTGTGATAAGTGTGGAGTATTAGTAACCAGAAGCATTGTACGACGCGAGCGCATGGGGCACATTACTCTAGCTGTACCAGTTACGCATATTTGGTTTTTAAGAGGTACTCCTAGTCCAATAAGCTTAATTCTCAATATAGGCGTACGTGATCTAGAGAGAGTTGTGTATTTTGCTAATTTTGTTGTCACCGATGTCGATGAAAAAGCTAAGATAGAGGCTCTCAAAGAACTCGACTCCGATTTTAAAAAGCGACGTAAAGACTTGCTTGAAAAGCACCAAATTAAAAATCCTGAAAAAGATGTTCTAAGTGACGAGGCTATAAATGAGCTTGCCGAACTAGATAACTCATATACTACTGCTAAGTCTGACCTTACTAATCTTGCTAAATACGAATTGCTACCTGAAGGTCGTTACCGTGAGCTGAATATGAAGTTTGGTCATATATTTAAGGCTGGAATTGGCGCTGAAGCCCTTCAGCAGCTATTGACCGAAATAGATCTCAAGAAACTAATCAAGAGCCTAAGAGAAGAGTCTGAAAATACTATTGGACAGAAAAAGAAAAAAGCCCTAAAGCGACTTAAGGTCGTCGAAGGTATGATGCAGGCTAATATTCGACCAGAATGGATGATTACTAGCGAGCTTCCTGTCATTCCACCAGATCTAAGACCTATGGTTCAGCTTGATGGTGGCCGATTCGCCGCATCGGATCTAAATGACCTATACCGCAGAGTGATCAACCGAAATAACCGACTCAAAAAGCTATATAGACTGCAGGCCCCTGAGGTTATCTGTCGAAACGAGAAGCGTATGCTTCAAGAGGCTGTTGATGCCCTAATCGATAACAATGCAAGACGTGATCGCGCAGTTTCAGCCGCTGGTAGCCGCAAAAAGCTTAAAAGCTTAACCGACCTACTTAAGGGAAAACAGGGTAGATTCCGCCAAAACCTTCTTGGTAAGCGAGTGGATTACTCAGGCCGATCTGTTATCGTAATTGGTCCACACTTAAAGCTAGACCAGTGTGGTATTCCGAAGAAAATGGCTTTGGAGCTATTTAAGCCTTTCGTAATTGGAAAACTAATTGAGCAGGGCTTAGCCCATAACGTAAAAAGTGCTTCAAGAATGATTGAACGTGCTAGAACTGAAGTATGGGACACCCTAGATGATGTTATTACCGGTAAATACGTATTGCTAAATCGCGCGCCTACTTTGCACCGACTTGGTATTCAGGCTTTCAAGCCAATACTAATTGAAGGTAAGGCTATACAATTGCATCCAATGGTTTGTGCTGCCTTTAACGCCGATTTCGATGGAGATCAAATGGCAGTTCATGTTCCACTCGGAGAAGCAGCTCAGGCTGAAGCAAAGAATATCATGCTTTCAAGGCACAACCTTCTTAAGCCATCTTCTGGAGAGCCAGTCGTAAACCCATCCAAGGACATCGTGCTGGGATGCTACTTTATGACTTCTATTAAAGAGGACAGCAAAGGCGCAGGTAAGATTTTCGAAAATGAAGATGTTGCAGTCATAGCCTTGCAGGAAGACGTAGTTGATTTGAGAGCTACAATTAAAGTTCGAATTAATGGTGCGATAATTGAAACAACAGCTGGCCGAATATTATTCAATGAAATCCTTCCTGAAGGAATGGAGTATCAAAACGATGCCATGTCAAAGTCTAAACTTAAGAAAGTAATGGCCGAAACATTTGCAAACTTTGGAGTTGAAGCTACCGCTACACTCTCTGATGATATTAAGGACCTTGGGTTTAAATATGCTACTCTGTCTGGCTTATCAATTGGTATGGATGATTTAGTTATCCCTCAGAATCGTGCTGAGCTAATTGGCTTGGGCGAAGAGAAGGTGATTGCTTACGATAAGCAGTACGAGCAAGGTCTAATAACTGATGACGAGCGATATCATAAGACTATCGATGCTTGGAAGAAGGTTGGTGAATCAGTCGAAGCGTCACTTGTCGATACACTTGCCCAGAGTGAATCAACTCTTACTATCGATATAGAATCAGGTGCTAGGGCAACTATGGCTCAGGTGAATCAGATGGCTGGAATGCTAGGATTGATGCTTAATCCAACTGGACGTACTATTGAGCTTCCGATTCGATCTAACTATAAAGACGGCTTGTCGGTGCTTGAGTACTTTATTAGCACTCACGGTGCCCGTAAGGGTCTGACTGACACCGCTCTACGTACAGCTGAATCTGGCTACCTAACACGAAAAATGGTTGATGTTAGTCAAGATTTAGTCGTTTCAGAAGAGGATTGTGGCGACAAGGAAGGCTACCTAATATCCCGCGCCGAAGCTAAAGCTGCTGGCGAAGAAGGAATTACTGCTTGGCTTGCTGGACGAACTGCCAACCAAAGGATTATGGATCCTAAGACGAATAAGGCCATAGTCAAGAAGGGCGAGCTAATTTCTGATGAAGCCGCCAAGGCAATCGATGATATTGGTGCTGAAGAAGTAAGTATCCGCTCAATTCTCAAATGTAAGAGCCTTTGGGGTGTATGCCAGAAGTGTTACGGCCTAGATCTAGGAAGCGGTAAGCCAATAAGACAGGGTGAGGCAATAGGTATTATTGCTGCTCAAAGTATTGGTGAGCCAGGAACACAGCTAACTATGCGAACCATGCACGCAGGTGGTGTAGCAACTGAAGATATCACTCAAGGACTCCCAAGAGTTCAGGAAATATTCGAAGTTCGAAATCCTAAAGGTCAAGCAATTCTTGCCGATATCGATGGAAGTATCCAGATCAGAAAGAATGGCAATAAGCAGATAATTATGATTATTCCAGAAGATCAGAAGGTTACTGAATACAAACTCGGAGCTATGATAGCTAAGGTTAAGGCTGGAGACATGGTAGAGCGCAGTCAGGTTCTAGCCGAGAGCAAAGATGGTAAGCGTACCATAAAAGCCGGAGGTAGCGGAGAAGTTAAGGTTACCAAGGATAAAATTTCTCTAACACACATGGGTGCTGGAGTACGCGAGTATACTGTTGGCGAATTTGCTTCATTAGAAGTCAAGAACGGCGATAGTGTCGAAGCTGGCCAAAGACTTACTGAAGGCCCAATCAATCTTCAAGACATGTTGCGCTTACGCGGCGAAGAGTCGGTTCAGCGCTATGTAATTGATGAGGTCCAGGCAATATATCTAAGCCAAGGCCAAACAATAGCAGCAAAGCATATCGAAGTGATTATTAAGCAGATGTTTAGTCGAGTTCAGATTGAAGACCCGGGCAATACTGAGTTTATTTCTGGAGATATCGTATCCAAGACATCACTTACGATCGAAAATCAAAAAGCTGCTAAAAAAGGCAAGAAACTTGCAACTAGTGAACTGTTGCTAATGCCTATTACTAAGATTTCAACTGGAGCGGATAGTTGGCTGTCAGCCGCATCTTTCCAGGAGACAACTCGAGTACTTATCGGTGCCGCAATACGTGGCAAATCAGACCATTTACGTGGCTTAAAAGAGAACGTAATTATTGGTCGACTGATTCCGGTCGGTACTGGATTTAGAAACGAGGAAGGAGGCAATGCTTGACCAGGTAAGCCATATCTGGTAAGGTATTCAGGTTATAAATTATGCCAACAATCAATCAACTCATCAGAAAACCGCGTTCGCGGAAAAAGACCAAGACTAAGTCCCCAGCCCTAGGGAAGACCTTTAATGCACTTAAAAACCAATCCACACAATGCAATTCGCCCTTTAAGCGTGGAGTGTGCGTTAAGGTTTATACCCAAACTCCGCGTAAGCCTAACTCAGCCCTTCGAAAGGTTGCCCGTGTGCGCCTTACTAATGGCATGGAAGTAACAGCTTATATCCCGGGCGAAGGTCATAACCTGCAGGAACACTCAGTAGTGTTGGTTCGTGGTGGCCGTGTCAAGGATTTAGGTGGAGTACGATATCATATCGTGCGAGGCCATTTAGATACTGGCGGAGTCAGTGACCGCAAACAGGCACGAAGCAAGTATGGTACTAAAAAAGCATCTAAGGGTAGTGAGTAAGCGATGCCAAGAAAAGTAACCAAATCTCTAAAACGTATTTTGCCAGCTGATCGCGTATATGATAGCGTTCTAGTAACCAAGATGATTAATAAGGTTATGTGGGATGGCAAAAAGCGTCTAGCTGAAAACCTAGTTTATAAGGCTATGGAGCAGGCGTCTATTAAGACCAAGAAAGAGCCGATGGAAGTTTTCGAAGGGGCCATAAAGAACGTTAGCCCTCAGGTCCAGGTTAAATCGAAGCGTATTGGTGGAGCCAATTATCAAGTCCCAATAGAAGTTAAGGGCGACAGAAAAGTTCATTATGCTATGATCTGGATGCTCGATTCAGCAAGAAAAAAGAAAGGCAAGAGCTTTGATATTAAATTGGCAGCCGAGTTAGTAGCTGCTTATAATAACGAAGGCGATGCCGTTAAGAAGAAGCAAGATACTCACCAGATGGCTGAAGCCAACAAGGCCTTTGCTCACTTCGCTAGATATTAAAAAATAGATAGCATAAAAATAGCCCAACGAGGGCTATTTTTAGCTTGTAAATAAGGCTAAAATAAGGTAGAATTGGACCTGATATAGCCGTATAATCGGTATTATTTATTTATGAATTAGAAAGGATACTATCTCATATCATGGCACGCGAGTATGCATTAGAAAATACAAGAAATGTTGGTACAATTGCACATATTGACGCCGGCAAAACAACTGTTACCGAAGGAATATTATATCGAACAGGAGTAACTCATAAAATTGGTGAAGTACATCAGGGTGAGGCTACTATGGACTGGATGGAACAGGAGCGTGAACGTGGCATAACTATTACCTCAGCGGCCACAACTTGCTTCTGGAAGGATAAGCGAATCAATATTATCGATACGCCTGGACATATCGATTTTACAGTAGAGGTTGAGAGATCACTTAGAATTCTCGATGGAGCCTGTGTTATGTTTGATGGTAAAATGGGTGTTGAACCTCAGTCCGAAACCGTATGGAGACAGGCTGACAAATATGGTGTTCCTAGGATTTGTTTTATAAATAAGATTAATCAAACCGGCGGCGATTTTTACAAGAGTTTAGAGTCAATCCATGAACGACTTAGCAAGCACGCCTATCCGGTTCATTTGCCTATTGGCTTTGAGCAAGAGATTAATGGAATCGTAGATGTTATCGAGATGAAGGCCTATCAGTACTCAGACTATACCGATAAGGAGCTAAAAGAAATTGAGATACCCGAGGACATGAAAGAGAAGGCCAGTAATTATAGACGCCATCTTATCGAAGCAGCCGTAGAGGTAGATGATGCAATGATGGAGAAATATCTTGATGGTACTGAGCTCACCGAAGCAGAAATCAAGCAGGTAATCCGAAAATCTGTACTCAGAGGAGACTTCTTTTTAGTAGCTGGTGGTGATGGACGAGGTGTAATTGTCGAAAAGCTACTCGATTTAATTGTGGATTATCTTCCTAGCCCTCTAGATGTTTCTGCACCGCTTGCCGTAGATAATAAAACAGGCGAGGAAAGACTCCTAGAGGTAAGTGACGAAGCTCCCTTCGCAGGGTTAGCATTTAAAATAGCGACCGATCCATTCGTCGGTAAGCTATGCTTTTTTAGAGTTTATACTGGAGTACTCAAATCAGGTAGCTACATTTATAATGTCAGCACTGGCGAGAAAGAGCGTATCGGACGAATTGTACGTATGCACGCCAATAATAGAGAAGAAGTATCCGAGGTTCACGCCGGGGATATAGCTGCTGCTGTTGGTCTTAAGAACACCGTAACTGGTAATACACTTTGCGATGAGTCAGCCCAAGTGCTACTTGAATCAATTGATTTCCCAGCACCAGTGATTAATATTGCTATCGAACCTAAAACTAAAGCCGACCAAGAGAAGATGGGCATAGCGCTAAGTCGTCTCGCTGAAGAAGACCCAACTTTCCGTGTCAGCACTGATGAAGAATCAGGCCAAACTATAATTGCAGGTATGGGTGAGCTGCATCTAGAAGTTTTAGTAGATCGCATGAAGCGTGAGTTCAAGGTTGAAGCAAATGTAGGCCGACCACAGGTGGCTTTCCGCGAAACCATTAAAGGCACAACCCAGGTAGAACATAAATTTATACGCCAATCCGGCGGACGCGGTCAGTATGGCCACGTGTATCTAGAATTGAGCCCATTAGTGCACACCGAGGACGATGACAAGGCTAAGACATTTGAATTTGAAAATGCAATTGT
>CALRAY010000010.1 GCA_943353705.1 Patescibacteria group bacterium UBA4664
GCCATAAAAAGCCTTGAAGTCACCCTGCAAAGCCTCTGGGTCAGTAAATAGTGACACGTCAGCCTTGGTATCTTTCTCTGGGTTAATTGATATTGTAGCTTTTTTGCCGGCTAGCCTAATTGAGTTGATATTGGAAAGTGTTATATCCATCCGTTAGAAGTTCTCCCTTATTTTAGTTTTTTAGTATCGCCCCGAAGCTATAACATTACGGGATGCATGAGTGCTATTGTAACAGATTCAACCCATCTGTTACTAGCTATTTATAGCCTCATCAATCTTTTCTTTTACATAGTCCGAACCCATGGTATCGAATATGACATCTACCACAGCAGCAACTGGCACCGCCAATATAACTCCAATAGGGCCGATAAGCGTGAATCCTATCAGTGCAGCAAGCAGTATGATTACAGGCGATACACCAATTGCCTTATTGAATAGCTGAGGAGAAATTATATTGGCTAGAATTAATTGCAAAATAATTGTTAAAACTATAAAAATTAATCCTGCCGCAGGCGAAATGACTAGAGCTGCTAGGGTTGCTGGAACTGCACCAACGAAAGATCCAATAAAAGGTATAAATTGTAAGACACCAGCAAAAAGAGCTAGCGATAAGGCCACTTTAACCCCCATTGCGGCTAATATGATATATGTTGCAATAAATACAATGAAAGACATCACCAACTGATAACGAATCCACTTTCCGAGCTTGACTGAACTTTCCCTGCTAATGTCATTTACTTCCTTGCGGCGCTCGCGGCCCGGGATATAGCGCACGATAGCTGCGAGTATATCTTTACCGCTCATAAGAAAATAAAAGGTCAATACGAGGAAGGTAATAAACCCAAATACGCTACCGACTGCGTCTGTTGCTGCTTGGCCGACTTGGCCTGCCAAAGCCTCTGGTCGATTCTTGACCGTACTCACAGCCCTATCGAATCCCTCCAGAAGTAGCGGCTGACTTGATAAGGACTGTTCTATTTGCTTTTGATAGGTTGGGAAATTCTTAAATATACTATTGACTTGGTTACTAATGTTCGGAGATATGGCAAAGACCAGGTATCCAAAAATAGCAAAAACTAAAGTATAAATTATCGTGACGGCAAGCCACCTAGGAAAGCGCATCTTTTCAAGGCGCTTGACCGATGGGTTCAGGCCGGCTGCAAAAATTAGACTGGCCAGTACTATTACGACCACGCCAGATAAATACCAGAGCATTGCGGCCAAGGCTATGACTACAGCCAAATAAACAAATGATATGGGCGATATAACAACTGTTAGTCTCTGGTTGGATTTCATATAAATATTATCGCACAAAAAGCGCGCTTATCCAAAGATGTTATGCTTAAATTTTTTCTGTGTCTTTAGCGGGCTGAACATTGACCTTAGTTGTTTCATCATTAGGGTCGGTAGTTCCCGTTTCAGCTTTGGTTTCCGTTTCTTTTTTCGGGAAAACTCCTATTTTATCGCACAGAATAATCTTATTTTCATCTAATATATCCGTCAGGAAGCGATCGTTGAGATTTCTTCTGTAATCATAATCTTCGACTGTGAATGAGGCATAGTTAAGTTCTCTGTTCATGTCCTTTTCCATATCAGCAATTGTCCTGGCAAGCTGTGATTTGTTCATATCACCAACAATAAATATATCAATTTCCTGATTACTTCCTCTGACAAATGCCCCTGTCAAAAAAGCCATTCGTATATTGCCTGCTTTTTGAATGTTTTTAAGTATCTGATCCTCTTCTTTGGTCTGCTTCATTTCTTTGGATTTAGCTGGGATACGCTGGAACACTGACTGTAGCTCTTTATGGAACTTATATTTTGGATTAACTTCATAATAGAGTCGATTGCTTTGGCTGACCGAACGGACTATTCCGATATTGAGCAAATTCTGCAATTCTCTGCGCACGGAGTTAATTTGTTCATCAATTTTACGTGTTATCTCACGAACATAAAATGGCCGGTCTGGATTATTATAAAATAAACTCAAAAGCTTTACTCGCGTCTTAGATCCAAACAGTTGTTCAAACATTTTGATTATCCCCTTCTTTAAAAATTGTATTCTGAATGGCAATTTACAGATTGATTACTGCTATTATACGAATAAATGAACAAATTTTCTAGACTATTTGAATAAATTTTTAAGCTTTTCTTGCGGCATTTTTTCTTGCACTATTTTCTAGCTCATCATTGAGTTCTTTTAGCTTGATATTTTGACCGCTGTATTTTATCGCTTGGCGAATTAGCCAGTCGGCAACTTTAGGATTTTTTGGTAAGAATGATCCATGCAAATATGTTCCTATGGCATTCTTATAAATCACTCCTTCGAGCTTATCGTCTGGATTATTCCCAAAGCCCTTCTTGACTACGCCCAGGGGCTGAGCTCTACCAATAAATTCTGTTGCGCCACTATGATTCTCAAAGCCCACCAGCTGGCCAAACTTTTCTGACTGAACCAGGATATTGCCAATCATTCTGGTTTCGGTCGCCTTTGAAATCACATTAAATAAGCCTATGCCTTGTATCTGTCCATAGTCGCTGCTTATAAAATACTCTCCTAGGAGTTGATAGCCTCCACAGACAGACAGTAGCGGGCCTCCTGACTCTGCAAAATCCTTAATCTGCGAAGATTTTGCCATTAAGTCTTCAGCTACGACGACCTGACCTTTGTCTTGGCCTCCGCCAATAAAAATCATATCAATGTCTTTCGGTAGCTTATCGCCCACCTCGATAGACACGACTTCATTTTTGATCCCTCGCCAGTTCATACGCTGACTTAGTACTAGTACGTTACCAAAATCTCCATAAATACTCATTCTTTCTGGGTAGAGGTGGGCAATCTTTATAGCTTTCATTGCCAAAACTCCTTTGCTTTATCGTCATTGGCAGCAATCTTTGATCGCATGCTAAGCATGGCCGTATAGGTTGGCAAAATAAATATCTTGCTCCGTCTGGTAGAGTTTTTTTCTATCATTTTCAATAAACTATTCTCGTCAGACTCAATCGATACGCCCTTTAGCCCGGCGTACTTTAATCTCAGGGCCATATCGTAAGCTCTAGTGCCTCCAACCAAAATTTTACCCCTATAGCCCTTGAGGTCTTCGAAAGCAGCGTCCCAAAGCCAGCTGATGTCTCTGCCGTCGGCAAAATTATCGTTTATAACAAATACCAGCAGTCTATCTTTCTCTTTTAGTAGATAGGTCTGAATTATCTGATTTAAACCAGTTGGGTTTTTAATAAGCAGCATTACCACCTCTCGATTCAAATAATTTAACTGCTCCGACCTACCAAAAACTGCCGAGGACTCGTTAAGTGCAGAAATGATACTATTTTCATCCGTATCAAGACAAATCTTAGCGACTGAATAGGCAGCAATTGCATTATATACGTTGAATAACCCTGGCATTTCAAGTTTTATAGCTTTTGATGTTTTATTTACATCAAACTTAATATTTTCAATGCCTTTTTGTCTGACATTATTAGCCTGGAAGTCCGGCTTAGGCCTAGTAAAGCCTCCTCTTTTACCCCTGTACCTACCAATATGGCCAAAGTACCTATCTGTGTAGTGAAGTTTTTGCTGGGTGAATGGATCGAATATACTATCGGCAGTGTGGTCATTGGTAATTTTAGGTCCATTGTAGTCTCCTACCCCAAAATAGGTAGCCTTTCTTTCATTTTCAAGCTTATAGCCCAGGCTTGCCACTAAAGGATCATCTGCATTAAGACCTAGCTTCGTATTCGGCAAATCTTCAAATAAATTCCTGAAGCTGCGTGCTATTTTATCTAATTCACCATATCTATCAAGCTGATCCCTGAAGAGATTGGTGACTACAATAGTATCAGGCTCAATTGCACGACAAACCTTTGGCATAAAAGCCTCATCGACTTCAAATAAAGCGACGTCCGCATCAACCCTGCCGTATAGATTGGTATTTTCGGCCATTGTTGATATCAATCCTCGCTCCATGTTAGAGCCAGCTCTATTATGTACATAGCTAATGCCAGCTTCTTCTAAAATATTAGCAATAAATCTAGAAGTAGTAGTCTTACCATTTGTCCCCGTCACAACAATAATACCTTTTGGGAAATTTTTTAGTACCAGCTTACGCAGGATATCCTTATCTAGCTTCTGGGCCAGCATACCAGGCAGGGCTGTACCGCCGCTACCTGTGATTCGGTTGGTTTTTAATGCTACTTTAGCAGCTATAATGGCAAGTAAACTACGCATATGCTTATTGTATCAGATACTTTGCAAGTATTCCTTAGCAATCTCAATAGCTTTAGTGTGGTTTTCTGCCCAAACAATTGAGTTATTGCGCCTAAACCATGTTAATTGTCTCTTTGCATAGTCCATAGTTGCCTTGTTTATTGTATTTTCAACATCATTTAGGTCAGTTTGGTGCATAATCATATCTCCAATTTGCTTATAGCCAATTGTCGACATGGCTGGGCATTTAGCACCATACATATCCAGCAAGCTCTGGACTTCTTGTACAAATCCATTGCTCAACATCTCTTTAGTTCGCAATGCTATATTACGCTTTATTGTAAGCCTTTCTGGACTTAAGCCAATAATTTTACAGTTTAATTTTATTACTTTTCTGTCGTCATTATTTACAGGCCCTCGCTCAATTAGCTGAATAACTCTTAGCATATTTTGGTTATCGATAAGTTCATACTCTTTTGGATATAAGCTACGTGCAAGATCCTTAATTTGCTCTTGTGTATAGCCGTCGAGTTTATGTTCTGTGTGCTTTTTGCTCCTGAAGTTATAATCATATAGAACCGAGTCGATATATAGGCCGCTACCGCCGCATATTATAGGTAGCTTATGCTTTTCTTTGATATCTTTGATAGCTTGGAGGCATGCTATTTTGAAATCCGATGCGCTAAACACCTCATCTGGCTTAACTATATCCAAAAGATGATGTTTTATACCATCCTGCTGCTTTATAGTGGGTTTGGCAGTGCCGATATCCATACCCTGATAGATTGTTCTGGAGTCTGCACAAATTATCTCTCCATCGAACTGCTTCGCTAGATCTATCGCAAGCGATGTTTTACCTGAAGCTGTTGGTCCGACAATTACTAAAACTTTAGATTGCTGCATCTACAATTTCCGATTTGAAATCTCGTCTTCAATCATCGACATTGCTTGCTCAAGGCTGCTTGAGCCCAAATCCCCTTTGCCATGCCTGCGAATTGAGACCGAATCTGATTCTTGCTCCTTCTCGCCGACTACCATAATCACAGGTACCTTAAGCTTTTCGGCGTTTCTAATGCGTTTTCCTAGCGATTCTGAATCATCATCCAGCTTTACTCTGACGCCTAGCTTATGAAGCTTCTCGTGCACACTCTTGGCATATTCACCAAACTTATCAGACACTGGAATGACACGAACTTGCTCAGGTGCTAGCCACAGAGGAAAAGCGCCTGCAAAATGCTCGATTAAAGTCATCATAAACCTCTCGAATGATCCAAGTATAGCTCGGTGTATCATAACAGGACTTTTATCTGAACCATCCTTATCTGTATAGGTCAGCTCGAATCTCTTCGGCATGGCAAAATCTAGTTGTATGGTGGCCAGCTGGGTTTCTCTACCTAAGGCGTCTTTGAACATAAAGTCTAGTTTTGGACCATAAAGTGCCGCCTCTCCTTCCATTCGCTTGGCGCCAAGGCCCCTATCATCAGAAACCTTTTGCAGCATTTCTTCGGCCAGCTGCCAATCATCTGGGTCGCCTATATAAGCTTCTGGAGTTTTAGGGTCTCTTACCGAGAGCGATACCCAGTGATCCCCCCACAAGCCGAGATTTTGATAAAACTTCTCAATAACCTCTGCAATCAGGTCTGCTTCTTTTTGAATTTGATCTACAGTACAGAAAGTATGGCCATCGTCCACCGTAAAGCCTCTGGTTCTTTGCAGGCCCCCTATTTGCCCAGGCTTCTCATCGCGATATTGCATGGTCTGCTCTATATAGCGAATTGGCAAATCCTTATAGCTCCTAGGCCTTGAAGAATATATTTGAGTGTGATGAGGACAATTTACTGGTTTTAGAATAAATTCTTGCTTGTAGTGACTTTGAACCCTGAATAATTCATCTTCAAATTTGTCTGCATGGCCAGAGGTCTTATAGAGATCGAGTTTTGCCAAATGAGGCGTGCTAACCGACTCCATATTGTTGTCTCTGCCAATTTCATTCAAGGCTTCCTTGAGCTGATTCATTATCACTGTGCCACGAGGCGTATACATTGGAAGTCCAGGGCCAACCATATCTGAGAACACAAACAAATCTAGCTCCTGGCCAAGCTTACGGTGATCTCGCTTCTCAGCTTCAACTAGCATCTGCAGGTAGTCATTAAGTTTTTCTTTGGTCTCAAATGCCAAACCATAAATACGCTGCATCTGAGGGTTTTCTTCTTTGCCCCTCCAGTAAACGCCACTCATCTTGTTAAGCTTGAAGCAGTCTGCCGGAATTTCTGAGGTATTATCCACGTGAGGACCACGACACAAATCAACAAAATCGCCGGTTTTATAGATACTTATTTCGTCGACACCTCCTTCGGAACCTTCGGCCAATTCGTCATCGCCTGCATCCGCAACTGCTGTTGTTCCTTTGGTCTTAAGATCATTAAGCAATTCAACCTTAAACTGCTGGTCGTTAGACTTAAAATACTCAATAGCCACATCAATTGGCCAAGTTTCATGAACAAATTGTATTTTTTTATTGATAATTGAACGCATTTCCTTTTCGATCGATTTAAGCTCGGCTTCTGTAAAGTTTTCATCCACCAAGAAATCATAGTAAAAGCCGTTATCGATTGCCGGACCCACACCAAAGCTAGCTTCTGGCTTAATCTTTTGGACGGCCGAGGCCATTATATGCGCCAAGCTGTGTCTTATCTTATGTAATTGTTCTGAATTTTCCATTTTTACCTTTCTTTTAAACAAAAAACCACCCTACTATGCCAAGTTCCGACTCTGTCGGAAGGTTCCACTTGGCTTATCCTGGTGGATCTCTTTTTTGCCCTGCTCGCTCAGGCTTCGGAGCTAATCGATCTGGTTAGGAACGACTCAAGCACTCTATTAATATAATTAAATATTAGACCAAAACTTAACTTTTTTCAAGCTTTAATTGATATTCTTACAAATGTTGTAATTATTTCAATAAACTTATGCTTTAACAGCTATAAAATGCTTGCAATTATAGCAAATCGGCCCTCTGCTTCGCCAGTCGCCATACTTCTGCGATGTGAATAATATTTTTGGTCAGTGTATGTATCAATTTTGCTAATATGCAGGTTGTTTTCAGATAGGCCGAGGTCAATTGCTTGCCGTCTAAGCTCATCTTTTATATACATATGATACTTTTCGTCGTCTCCTTTTATAAAATTATCCCCCCAGAGCTCTGTATCCACGCCGTCCTTAGTGCCAAACACGTATGAATCGCCTGAAATTGCCGGGCCGGCTACTAGAATTAAATCCTCAGGCCTTTCTGCGTCTAGCATTTCTACGGCTTGCTTTAGGATATTTAGTTCTACACCCTTTCGGCCTGCGTGCAATACGGCCAACTGCTTGCTATTGGGGTCATAGAGGGCTGCAGGGATGCAGTCTGCCACTACTAACATTAGGGCGTTTCCTTTTTTGTTGGTCATCAATCCATCGCCCACCAAAGACTGCTGCTTGGATTTTTCCAATAAATTAGCCTTGGGTGTATCGATTTTGTAAATTTTTGTGCCATGTTCCAGGTAAACTATTGTGGCATCATCGGCTTTTATTGCGCATTTTTCAAGAAATTGCTGTCGGTTCTTGATAACATCAGCCTCATTACCCCAAGCAAAGCTCATATTACCATCCGATACATTAGAAAACTCTACCTTCAACCCTACATATTCCATTCAGCCCTCCTTATAAATACTGGTGGGTCCTAGGGGACTCGAACCTCTGACCTCTTCCACGTCAAGGAAGCGCTCTAGCCAACTGAGCTAAGGACCCACGATTGCTTGATTTTAGCTTATTTGGGCTATATTTTCAATCTGTGCCTAGCTTGTCATGAAAAATACTGCTTGTCTGTGGGGTTGGATCTCTCCCTAGTTAAGTCTCCAGCAAACCCTACCCTGTTAAGATCGACGTGTGCAGAGTTCAAGCTGCGCAATGGCATTATAGTATTTTTGCCATATTTATCATTTATTTCATCAATCGCACAAGAAAGCATTAGGGGTTTTTTATCCTCAAACACGTCAAATGGCAGCTGCAGGCTCATGCTCATGTTGAATATATTAATACTTAGCCGTCGAACCGGCCGATCAAATATAATATTTTTTAATAGCATCATCGATAAACCTATAATTTCTTTATCTGACCTAAAAAAAGAGACTCTTTTGAACTCCGACCCTTGCCAGCTTCCATCTGCAAACCCCACACTCAGGGCAATACCAGTCGCCGACAACGATTTACTTCTGAGTCTGGCGCCCAAATTAACAGATATTTTATTAATATAAACCATAACCTCTGAACGATTTCTGGGTGGGTTAGGCATGGTTGTAATCTGGCGAGAGATCGATTTATTGGGCTGGATTCTTTCGATATCCACCTCGAAGCCACGCATTCGCAGATACCACTTACCGCCGTTGATACCCATTTTGTTAGTCAGTAATTTCCAGCTGGCACTGTAAAACTGATGAGGATCTTGGATGCCTATATCATATAACCTCCTAGCCATCCTGAAATTTATACCTGTCATATCCAAAAGAGAGATAGATTTATAAAAATCGCTCAAGCTGGTCTTATCTACCATGACCAATCCATCTGGCTTCTGGATATTTGTGGCCATTTTTGCAAGCCAAATATTGCTTGCAACCCCCGCTGAGCAAAGTATATGCCCGTAATAGAGGTCATTTAGGGCCTGCTTAATGCCTGCAATCAACCCAATTATACTGGTTCTGTTCTGGAGATACGAAGGCACCTTAAGATAAGCCTCATCGATACTCTTAGCCCGCACGTAGCAAGGTGTGGCATGTAAAATATCCATAATCTGGCGGTGTATTCTCCTATAAGAGTTAGGGCTGTCGTGGACAATAGTTATATCGGGGCATAAAGATTGGGCATCGGCCACCTTCGTACCGGTCTTTATGCCATAGTTCTTGGCCTCTATAGAAGCGGCCACAATACTACCCCCAGCACTAAGAGACGTAGATACTCCAACAGGTCTACCGCGCAGCTTAGGGTCGTAGAATTGCTCGACAGAAGCAAAAAACGAATTCATATCGACGAATACAGTTGAATACTCGACTGGCTGATTTTTAAGTAGTATTTCTGGTCTCATGTATTAATATTACATTTTAATAGGTGTAAAAGCAAACAAAATACGAACAGATACAAGAGCTTACCCACAACCAAAAAAAGTTTTCCACTATATTTTCTATTAGTTATATGACAATATATATACATGAAATGTCCTATTTGTGGCTCAACTGGTTTAAAAACCACCAACACCCGCTCGACCAAGAGCGGGAGTCAAACCTGGCGCCGTAAGGAGTGCAAGAAGTGCCACTCCTCTATTACTACCTATGAGAAGCCGGATATGGGCTGGCTTAGTATTAAGTACGCCGCCAAAAATATAAGCCTGCCGTATAGTAGATCACTATTAAATAAAAGTATTTTACTAGTATTTGACGACGAAGAGCTACAAAGCATAAATATAGAAAATGTGCTCGATACCATCGAACAAAAAATTGTTTCAATGCATAAGACAATAATTACTAATTTTGAGCTCATAAAAATTGTGCTCAATACTTTAAGCCCAATTAGTGCGAATGCAGCTATTAAATATTTAGCCGACTATGACCAAAGCAATAATCGACGCGGCTTAAATAAAATATTAAAGTCTCTATAGTGCCTTATCTAATTAAATAATCAGAGGCTTGACCTAGAACAGGCATAGCAAGACTAAGTATAGGTAATAAATAGTGCTAAATTAAAATAAGACCCCTTGTGGGGTCTTATTTTTTAGAATGAATATAAATTATTCTTTATCTTTATCTTTTGATTCTGTCTCTGCCTTAGCCTCATCGCCAGATTTAGCTTCCCCTTCGGTAGCTTCTTCACCTTCCTCATTGGCACCCTCAGGAATAGCGTCTCCGATTTCCTCATCTAGGGCAGCCATTTCTTCTTCACTGCGTGGTGGGTCAACTTTACATATTAGTTGATCTAGCTCAGCTAATAGCTCAACGCCATCTGGAACCTTGATATCTGAAACATGTATAGTCTTACTAAAGTCATCGAGGACTGATATGTCTACTTCGATATGAGGAGGAAGATTGGCTGGCAGTGTTTCAACTTCAACTTCTTCAATATTTTTGAATAATGAACCTTCTTGCTGGAATACAGCTGGGGATTCACCGACAAAGTGAAGTGGTATCTCGGTTCGAATAGTCTTTTTCATATTAATTCTATAAAAATCAACGTGATTAATTTCGCTCGTAATTGGGTTCGTACTAACATCATGAACTAGAACGTTTTCGACTGCACCGTCATCTATCTTGAGTTCGGCTAGAGCACTATGCCCTACTTGAGAGAAAACTTTACCAAATTCTTTAGCATCAAGTTCAATTGAAGCATTATCCTTACTATTACCATAAACAACCGCCGGTATTTGTCCGGTTGTGCGTAATTCGGCAACTTTTTTGCCAAATAAATTACGAGTCTTTGCTGATATAACTATTTTGTCCATTAGAATCCTTGTTATTTAGTTTTGTTAGTCTTTTGAGGTTTTGTTATGTGCAAGTGAAAAGATGCAATCTCCTGAGAAGATATTGGGCCTCTAGACAGAAACGTGGAACGCTCCTTGTAGCCTAGGTCGGCTTTTCGTCCCATTATCGATGTCGTCTTGCGGGCAGCCTTATCGATTTCGGACTGTAAAAATACAGTAGCAAGTACCGGTAAGGAGCAGTCATGGCAGGTTAGCTGCATAAAGCAGTGCTCCTCGACTTTGCCTAAAAAAGCAATGTCGTCATGAATATAACTCGCGCCACAGGAAGGGCACTTGTAAAAAACTTGTAAGTTCTTTATTAAATCCTGTAGGTTTTTACTTTTCACGTTTTAATGTATTCCCTCTTGATGACTAGCATACCATATCTGGTAAATACGGTCAATCAGTAAAACGCTTAGATTTACGTTTTTTAAGCACTGCTAGGCCGACCAGAAGTACCGCCATGACTATAATTAAAACAACAATACCAATAACCTTTTGCAGGCTGGTACCCATAATTCCAACCAGACCAAATATCAAACAAAGCAAGTATATGCTCATGACCGCTTGCCTCTGAGAGAATCCGGCATCTAAGAATAGGTAATGAAGGTGTCCTCTGTCTGCAGTAAATGGAGACTTCTTATGTACTAATCGTCGGATCACCGCCCAGACTGCATCGAGGATCGGTAAGCCCAGCACTAAAGCAGCTGTGGCTAGCTTCGCACCTGAAAAAATCGCCAGTATGGCCAGTGTCATTCCTAGAAAGTATGCCCCCGAATCGCCATTGAATATTTTTGCAGGGTAAAAATTGTATACAAGAAATCCGAATGCAGCGCCCATAAGGACTATCGAAACCAAAGCGGTATCGGGCTGGGCCACCTTATCGCTTAATGCAAGTAAAAAAATTATTCCTGCTGCTATCGCCGACACACCACCCGATAAACCATCTATTCCATCGAGGAAATTGATAGTGTTCGTCATGCCGACCATCCATAGTACAGCAAGTGCTACGGCAACCCAATTGAAGCTAAAGCTATAACCAAGCAGGCTAATTTGATTTGTAACCTGCTCTAGTACGATAGTGTTACCAAATGGATTGGTTATATTTGCAATAGTTATGCCAAAACCTATTGATGCTACCAGTGCGGCTAATACCTGGACTAGAAGCTTAAGCCAAGGACTAAGTCTCTTAATATCATCTATTAAACCCACAATCAAAACCATTGTTCCGGCAACCAAAAGCCCAATAAACTCTTTCGGGATAACACCTAGCAAGGACACGCAAACCACAACGAAGGCAATATATATCGCCACCCCGCCGCCTCTGGCCATAATATTTTTATGTAGCTTACGATTAGCTTCGGAGGGATCATCGACTGCTCCGATTCTGATTGCAATTTTCTTAATAACAGGAACCAGCAAGGTAGCAATTATAAATGCCGCCAAAAGCCCAATTAAATAAATCACTTTTTGACCGCCTTTTCAGTAACATCAAAAGCCTTAGGGTATCGTCCGAGCATGAGTCTTGTCTGGGCATCTAGAGCTGCGGCCGAGCCAAACAATATTGATGTTATCGGAACTAGCAACCACTGAAGAACCATGAATATAGTCTTTGCTCTATGATAGTTTTTAGGTCTTGGCGGAAGCATTAGCAAGCTAAGTAGAATTGTTATAAATTGCCCTAGAAGTGCTACTGTTAATATTCTTGAAGCCATTACTGGCAGCTGATGAGCTATTACTTGCCTACCGAAATCATCGTTTAATAATAGCGGCGCCCAAGCTGCAAATGTAATTATCAATGGTGCAGTTGCCCAGCTTATATGGCCCTCCACTAGCCTTGAGAATTGTAGCCACTTTTTTCCAAAGCCAATCTTTTTATTAGTTATATTATTTGTAACAACAAATGGTATATCGCTAGCTCCATAGGCCCAACGTCGAAGCTGCTTATACTGGTTTATAAAGGTCTTGCGGTAGTTATCGGCCAATACAGCGTCCTGATATATCGGTACATAAAGTGGCTCCACCAAATGATCGCCGTCATAAGTATAAAAAGTGCGCCAATACTGATGCCCGTCCTCTACTATTGATGTTACCGACCAAAAATCTGTATCGATGAGAGTCTTCATGCTCTGGGCGTGCGCAGCAAAATTGCGCAACCTATAGTGCCTAACGCTCTCCATCATTAGCCAAAAAGAATTACCCGTGGCGATAACGCGCATCGGTGCCGGGGCGTCCCAGATATTGTTGAAAAACATCGCCATCGGCTGGAAACTAACATGGGTTCTATTTGGATTAATACAGTATTCGTAGGTTAGGTATGGCAGGTAATTCGGGTCGGGGCGATGATCGCTATCCAGGGTTGTTACAACTGCATTTTCGGGGTTAATCTTGCGCTCTTCTAGGTATGTCTTAACTATACGCCCTGCGTAAGTGATATTTGCACCTTTGCCGCGAATTTCATTCTTGAGTCCATCTGGGTGGCAGATACTTAGATAGCCGCCAAACTTTTTTCCATACTCTTTTTCCAGAGTTGCCACAGTCTTGCGTACATCATCGCCTCCGCGCTCCTCATAGGCGAGCACAAATATTATCTTTTCTGGGTCATATTTAGATTTCAGTATTGCTTCTAGGGAAGGCCTTAAGACTTCAATTGATTCGTTGTACACCGCAGTAATGATGACGTGGTAGATTTCGCTTGGCTGAATCATAGTGGGTAAGTGGTCGTGAATTTGGGCGAGTCTTTGGACTTCCTCCTTACACTTATCATAATGCTTCTTCTTTCTACTAGTAATGGAGTGCGCTAGGTGACCAGGCTTTTTAAGCTCGTTAAGCTTATCTTGCCAGGCCTTCAAGTGCCCATCTACATCCTTGAGCTCTTCAATCCTAACGTTCCAGTTAATCTTCTCTGCCTTTTTGAATATGGTGTAGCCCTCTACTAA
>CALRAY010000011.1 GCA_943353705.1 Patescibacteria group bacterium UBA4664
GATCTTAAAACGCAAATTCAAAATATTAAAGACCTCGGCAAGACAATAAAAGGCTACAACTATAGCCGTAAGATAATTAAACAATTTAAGCCAGACGCCGTATTTATAAAGGGTGGTCATGTCGGCTTGCCTATCGGTGTGGCTGCGTCTAAGCTAGGTGTGCCATACGTTGTTCATGAGTCAGACGCAGTTATGGGTAAGGCAAATAAAATTCTTTCTAAGAAAGCATCGGCTATTGCAGTAAGTTTTCCGGTTGAAGCATACGCCGAAATCACAAATCCTAGGCTTTATTTTACGGGCAATCCTGTAAGGCCAGAATACTACATTGGTGCCGATGCTAAGCCTAAATCTAAGATTGAACAAAAACCGAACATAATGATATTTGCAGGTTCCCAGGGGGCTGAATCTATTAATGATATTGTGTTTGATAATATTGAGCTACTGCTTAAGAATTTTAATATATTGCATATAGCAGGGGATAGGGGAATAGAGAGGGCTAGGGTAGTCAGGCACAGGCTCCCGGCTGAACTAAAGCGAAATTATGAAGTATACGGATTTTTGACTGACGAAATGATAGCCGCGTATAACTGGTCAGACATAATTGTATCAAGAGCCGGAATGAACTCACTAAGCGAAATCGCTGCTCTCTCAAAGCCAGCAATTATTATTCCTTTACCGAGCTCAACTAATAATCATCAGATGAAGAATGCCTCATACTTAGCAAAGCATGGATCTATAAGACTACTAAAACAAGATGATGCCATGGGTATGGGTCTTATTAACGAAATATCAAAATTATCTAGCGACAGGGAAGCTATGAACTATCTGGCTCAATCAATACATAAGCTATTCAAGCCACATGCATCATCAGATTTAGCAAAGATTGTATTATCCCTTGCCAGCAAAAACAGTAGGAGTAAGTAGTTGAGACGTCGCCAAGTAAAAAGATCATATAATTTGTCGATGCCCACAGACAAAAAAATAAAAAGGGAAGACTCCGGAATTATTAAAAAGCCTGTAAAGATTAGCTGGCCAAAGCTTGTTAAAAGATACGGTATTTATGTATTTTTACTGCTCATTTTGTCTTATATTGTATTTTTTTCTGACATATTCAAGATAAGTAGGGTAGACGTACAAGGACCGAACAAGGAAATTACACAGAGCCTAGAGGTTGAAACCAATAAATATATTAAATCGCTCTTAACAAATAATAATTGGATATTCTTGAATTCGGAAGATCTAAAAAAACAATTACAAAAAACTTTCACAGGTCAAGAATCTATTATCGTTAAAAAGAAATTCCCTAATAAGCTGGAAGTAAAAACTGACGCCCAAAAATCAGCGATAATCTGGAAGACTGGTAGGCAGAGCTATGTTATTTCGGTTAGCGGTAGGGCTATAGGGGAGACTAATGACAAGAAAACTTCAGGCAGCATGCCTACAGTAGTGGATGGCAGTAATATTCCAGTTGATATTGGCAGTAAAGTAGTGGCAAGAGACTTCATTGATTTTGTAATGAAACTGGATGGCTACTTTAAAACGAATAAAATTGCGATAGAGCAATATTCTGTGGCCGAAACCACCAGTGAACTTAATGTTAAAATTAATGGTGGATATACTATAAGATTCAATACCTCCGATAGTGCGGATTCGCAGCTAAGATCACTTACAGCCACGCTAGACCTTCTCAAGAGTCAAAATAAGGCACCGCTAGAATATCTCGACTTGCGGGTCACCGGGCGAGCATTCTATAAGTAATAAACTTATACATTAACCAGCCTACCCTATGTTCGGTTTTTGTTTAATTACTAATAATCAATAAACATGAGGCTATCAAAGCATCAACATATTAGAGAAGGTAGCAGCTTCGCAAAAAATAATAAAAATTAAAAAAGGCGAGTACAAATAATAATAAATTAATCTTTTAAATAATCTGCATTAATAAACAGATTATTGATTAATGTCGCAAAAGATATATTGTGCGACACGCTAATTAAGTATAATAGTTGGTGCATAGTAGGCCTATTTAGCTTTGTATAAAGGATAATATTCGGTATGCCAGTCTTGCCACTGGGCTCCGGTATAGTACAATTAGTTGTTACGTCTCGGCTTATTGTAATGGTTCGATTTATTATTCTTATTTTTAATTAAGTCACTATATCGCTTAGGCTCAACGCCTGCTATTTCAGGGCGATTCTGAGGCGGCCTAGCGGCTTGCTGGTTGTCTTTATGGGTGTTTGCATGGCTATTGTGTCCAGTGTTTGAGCGGGCCCCCTGTGAGCTCTCATTTGTTTTGTTAGAATCACTACTGGCTCCAGCCCAATCATTTATCAAATCCTCGACATCGGATCTGGACATAGAGTATTTACTTCGGGAATTCTCAATAATCCGATCGGTGTAATCATGGGAGGGAGATGGCATCAAGAGGCTTTTGCCGCTAAATGGACTCGATGTCTGTCCGTCGATACTCATACTTACGTAAATATTTTGCTTATCAAGATTTACTAAGTCAACCGGCTCAAATACTGGTGTGAAATATTTTGATAGATATTCGGCATCATCCGCCCCTACCCTGAAGGTAACCATAGACCCGACATTACCAAACACTGCATCCCTCACCTCTTCTGGCATCTGCGATACGTATTGGTTTGCAACAGTCAGTCGAAGTCCATATTTTCGAGCTTCAGAAAGAATTACCGCAAAAGATTCGGTTGCAAAATTCTGAAATTCATCTACGTATAGATAGAATGGTCGGCGCTCTTCAATATTAGATACATCTGCTCTGCTCATCGCATCAAGCTGAATCTTTGTAATGATTAATGAGCCTAGGATGGCTGCATTATCTTCGCCAATTTTACCTCGGCTGAGGTTAACAATTATAATTTTGCCTTCATCCATGGCATTACGGATATTAAATGAACTCTTAGGCTGGCCAATAATATTTCTTACTAGAGGCACGGCTGTGAAAGCTCCTACTTTATTGAGCACCGGCTGGACGGCTTCTGCTGCGAACTTATCATTCCAGGAGGCAAATTCAGTTATCCAGAATGCCTTGACGACTGGATCCTTAATATTGTCTACAATCGATTTGCGATAGTTTTTGTCTGTTAACATCCTTGTAATACCAAGCATTGTCGTGCCTGGTGTTTCAAGCAAGGCGAGCAATGTAAAACGTAGAATATGTTCGAGTCGTGGACCCCAGCTGTCTCCGAACATCTTTTTTAGAACTCCAACTATCTCGGAGGCGATATTATTTCGTCGGCTTTCATCGGCGTATTCCATAGGATTAAAAGCTACCGGGAAATCCGCATCATCAGGATTAATGTATATTACATCATTAATCCTATTCTCAGGGATGTACTTCATAATATCCTGCGCATAATCACCGTGCGGATCAACAACAGCAAAGCCTTCATTTTGGTAGATATCAGAGAGTGTTAACAGGTTTAATAGGAATGACTTACCAACTCCGCTTTTACCGATAATGTACAAATGACGCTCTCGGTCTTTGCGCTTTATTCCAAACTTAATCTCGCCCTGCCTAAACGTAGTAGCCCCAAATAGACTAATGTCCTCTGGCTTAGTATTAGCAAGTGTTGGCAATAGCGCTGGGGGCTCCCCTACTTTAGTTGATGTGTATGCAATATTTGGCGTTTCAACGCTAGTATGAGGTAGGTGAAATACACTTGCAAGCTCTTCAATATTTAATATAAAGCCAGAGTCCTCAAATGTTCGGTTCTGGAATGCCTTTAGGCCTTCATCCCCGATTACCATTGGAGTGCCTTCAAAGCCATTTAGATTCACCGTGTTGAATTGCTTAAAACCACCAATCAAGGCTTGGATTCGTTGCTTAGCAGCCTGCTCATTTTCGCCTATATAACAAATTCGTATTTTAACGGCGTAGCCTAGCTTTTCAGCTTTTGCCTCAATCGCTGAGAGCGATGTCGTCTGGCCAGGTGACAATTCTTTCTTGCCGGGGCCCGCTGCCGACTTAGCCGACTGACTGTAGTAAACATCTGGAGTAAAGAAAGCTGTAAAAATATCTTTAATAATGCTACCAGGGGCTGATATCCAGCCATCTAACACTCCCTTTTTCTTGCCATTTCTTACCTCATCAACATAGCTCAATGATTTAGAATGCCAGCTGTCACTGACTGGTTCTGCTAAAATCTGAATCCACATCTCTTCATTATTGCCGAGGCTAGCGAGTACGGTCGTGAGCCCAGCCAGTGGATCCACTTCGAAGGTTGCAAAGGTTTTTATCGGAAATATCTCATTTTTGCTCAGAACTACTTCAGTCGAGTAGGCATTGCGGTTGTCGAGTTCTTTTCTACTGTAGTCAGAATCCATTTCTGTAATTTGAATCGATGGATATTGAGCATAAACTTGGCTTTCTACATAATCCTTAAGGTGCCTAGGACACCACACGTAGAAATAAATCAGATGGTCATGAGAAACAATCTCAAAGCTAATATGTTCTTGGATTCCTTCATTGTCCGAAGCTGGTCGTAGAATTCCATGTAAGCTAGCAAATAGCTGTTCGGCTGATAATTCTTTCTTTTCATTATCCTTAGGAACTATTATCTGCAGCATTGTGTGCTCGGAACGTTCAATATAGGATACTTTTTGATTATTCTTTTTGATTAAGTAAAAAAGCCAACCAGCGATAAAAACCCAGCCCCAGAATTTAAAGAGGACAGTGCTGACGATTTGTATTAGAGTTGAAAAAATAGTGATTATTATGTCCATTTTATTTTAGTACTAATGTACTTTTGCTGCCTTATATGATTATTTTTTTTCTAGCGTGTAAACGCCTTTATTGACGCGCTTAAATTGGGGTTTTTCTTGCAGATTAAGAACTATCGTAGTTGTTTTGACTTGCCTTCTGGCGAGTACTCTTTTTACAATTTCGTCCTTCGTAAGCGGTGCCGCTTCTTCTTTCAAGACTTCCTCTATGATATCAGCAACAGTTCCTGAGCGGTAGCCCCATTCCGCTAATGCATATATACCCCTGCCTATTAGAACAAATCTTTTATCCTTTATTAATTCATTGTGTACTGCTTGCGTTGTAACTCTCTTAGGGTTAGCTGCAAGTGTAGATATCTTGCTTGCGATATCGGAAAAATGCAATGGCCGGCCAGTTCTTTTGAGCACTAAATATATCTTATCGCGGATACTTCGGGGGTTTACTTCTGGCCACGTAGCTAATCCCCATAGTCCGTCAAGTTCACTTATAAGATTAGATGATTTAGCTAGCTCCCGAAGTGTTTCAATACTATGAGGTCCATCAATTAGTTTATAGATATTATCAAATTTAGATGGCTTTGCTGTTCCTTTTATGATCTGGAGTAGATTATCGTGGAGAAGCTTTACTTTGTCTGAGTTAAACATGCTAGCATCAGCTACCATACTAGAATAGTGGTCATTCCTATCGATATAATCAAAATCAGGGTTAATCTTAATTAAGAAAACTGCATGTGGCTCAAGTTTCTTGTCGATGCTTATTTCATCGCTTAGGCTAGAAAGGCCGATTAGGCCACCCTTTTTAACTATAAATTCAGATGTTGCCGTAGAAAACTCATGCTTATTATTGGAGTTTTCTCGAAGCCTAGAAAGAGCCGCTTTTTCAATTTGCCTAACCCGCTCGCGGGTGATATTCAGGTCTTGGCCTATTTGTTCAAGAGTTTGGGGTTCGACATTTATGCCTCCACGCCTGCGAAGTACTTCCTTATCCCGGTCCTTTTTGAGTGTATCTAGGGCTGAGTCAACTAAATTATTGAGTTGTAATGTGGTGAGTTGCTTCATATAGTTATAATAATCTATAAATGGCCTATTAAAGGCCACTTAAATCTTTATTATTATATCATTTATGCCTCTTACGGTCAACTTATTTTTTTGTTTTCTTGCCCTTTTTGCTCTTCTCGGCTAGTATTTTTTTGCAGTCTTTCAGGGTTAATTCCTTAGGTTCAGTATCCTTAGGTATTTTGGCATTTACTGTGCCATCGGTGATATATGGTCCAAATCTACCATTTAGAACCTGAATACCTTCTTTCTCGAAATTAGATATTACCCTCTCATCGAGCATTTTCTGGTGTTCTGCGACTAGTTCATTAGCCCTCTTATCGGTAACGGTAAAGGGATCCTCTCCTTTTAGAGCTACATTTATGCTGCCAACTTTCATATATGGTCCGAATCTGCCAATTTGAGCAATTATTTCAATGCCTGCTGGTGTTTTACCGACAATTCTGGGTAGTTCGAACATCTTTAAGGCTTCATCGAGCGTGACGTCGGATATTTTCTTACCTTCTGGCATTGGGGCAAATTTAGGCTTTTCTTCATCTTCTACCTCACCTATCTGTATCATTGCGCCGAAGCGACCTAGCCTAGCTATGACTGGTTTTTTGCTTTTTGGATCTTTTCCAAGTACTCGACTCTGGTTTGCTTCTCCCCTGCTTATTCCTTCAGATTCTTCGACAAGTTTGTGGAATGGTTTGTAAAAATCACCAATCATCTTTTCCCATTCCTCTTTGCCTTTAGCGATTTCATCAAATTGCTTCTCTACTTTTGCAGTAAATTGATAGTCAAGGATATCCTTAAAGTATTTTACTAAGAAATCTGTAACAATTGCACCTGTATCAGTTGGCACTAATCTGCTTCGATCGGTGTCATAGCGCTCCTCTTGTTCGGTTTTTGTCACTGACCCACTATTTAGCTCAAGTAAAGTGATATTGCGCATTTTACCGTCTCCTTGTGATTTTTCTACATAGCCTCTGGCCTGTATGACAGAGATAGTTGGAGCATAAGTACTTGGCCTGCCAATACCTTCGGCCTCGAGTTTTTTAACCAGTGAAGCTTCTGAATACCTGGCTGGTGGACGCGAAAAAGTTTCGGTCGCAGTTATAGTTTGGGTTGCTAGACTATCGCCGTTTTTGAGATCAGGCAGAATATTGGGGTCGGCCTGTTTGGCTGATTGATAGGCTTTAAGGTAGCCCTCAAATACTACTATTTCACCTTTAGCTAGGAACTCTCTACTTATGTCAGCCGCTTTAATGGATATTTCGGTTTTTTCTATTAAAGCCTCTGACATCTGAGATGCCATTGCTCTAGACCAGATCAATTTGTATAGCTTGGATTGCTTAGGGTCGCTGCCAGCCTCTCTGTTCTTGAAGTCAGTTGGTCTGATGGCTTCATGGGCTTCCTGGGCATTAGCCGACCTTGATTTGAAAAATCTCTCATTATAATACTTACTACCAAAGCTTGAAATAACCTCTTTCTTAATCTGGTCGAGTGCGGTTTTAGAGAGATTAAGTGAGTCAGTACGCATATAGCTTATGTGCCCGTCTTCATAGAGTCTTTGAGCCAAAACCATAGTTTGCTTTACTGAGTAGCCCAGTCGGCTCGATGCTGCTTGTTGCAAGGTAGAGGTTGTGAATGGCGGTGCCGGACTTTTTTTAGCGGGCTTTTGGGCGATTGCATCAACATTAAATTGCTTCGACTTAATACTATTTAAAAATTCCTCTGCTTCTTTGGCAGTTTTGATTCTCTCTGATAATTCAGCTTTTATTTGATCGTTTTTATTCGTTTTAAATAGTGCAACTACCTTATAGTCAGATTTTTGCTCAAACTTTTCAATCTCACGTTCTTTGTCGGCAATTAGCCTTACTGCAACAGACTGAACTCTGCCAGCACTTAGGCCTGTTTGGATTTTTTTCCAAAGCACAGGACTAAGTTCGTATCCAACAAGCCTATCAAGTATACGGCGGGCTTGTTGAGCATCAACTGTAGCTAGGTTAATAAGTCTAGGGTTCTTAATTGCCTCTTCGATAGCCGGCTTAGTTATTTCGTGGAATGTAATTCTTTTGGTTGTTTTGGGGTCTAGCTTTAAGACACTACAAAGATGCCAGCTAATTGCCTCACCTTCGCGGTCTTCATCGGTAGCCAGCCACACATCTTTGCCCTTAGCGGCTTTTTTGAGTGCATTTACAATCTTTGTTTTGTCTGGAGAAATTTCATAGGTTGGCGCAAATTTATTCTTCGTATCAATTCCAAGTCCGCCGCCTTTCTGGGGTAAGTCGCGAATATGACCCATACTGCTAAGTACCTGAAAATCACTACCGAGATATTTCTCGATAGTTTTGGCTTTGGCAGGTGATTCTACTATTACTAAGTTTTTAGGCATATAAATTTTGTCTACTTGATTATGCTAATGTTTAATTGTGATTTTTGCAAATAGGCATAGGGAAAAAACTATATCTTACTAATATAAGCTTTGTCAAATATGCCTGTAAAAGAGTTCGGGCCCCGGCGAGTGCACTATGTGCATCACCGGGGCCCAAGTTCCTTATGTAAGAGCTATCGTCGCCAACGATAGTAGCTTTAAGGCGGCCAGCCCTACACATCAAGCGACACGGAAAGGACGAACACAATCCAAGCCACAACCGTCTTCCCACTATTTGCTTGTCTCATCTGGAGACTAAATAGGTGCTCAGGGGTCTGCATTGACGCGTAAATTAGAATGCTGGCGGGATACCATATGTCACTAATAGTTAGTAGCACATTTAACCGCGTTCGGCTGGTACCCCTTAAGGTAAGGAGTTAACCATAGCCTGCACCTAATTATATAAGGAACTTACGGGCAATATTATAATATATTAATCTTTAAATTACAATACATATATGGAATAGGTAATTGACAAAGTTATTAAATAGTATAAAATATCCTTTTAGTACCACTATTCGCCTCGGCGAGAAAAGAGATAAAATGCCTCTATCATTGGCAATAACAGATAGAATCAGAGAGAACATCGAAGAAGCGCTAGAACAGCGCTACATCGATGGCTTCAATAAGGGTCATGAAGTTGGCTATAAGGCTGGTTTCGATGAGGTGCTTAAAGAACTCGAGGCTCATCTTGATCCGATGACTCCCTCAAGCCCCGCTCGCATTATGGGGGCTGACGAGTTTGAAATCATCGAGGGTCCATTCGTGCCAAAGCCACGGAAAACCCGTCTCGTGTCTGTAAAAGCCCTCGGGCTATCAAGCAAGACACAAAACGCTCTTACTAATGCTGGAATCACCAAGGTCAAGCAACTGACAGAGATTTCGGCTACCGAGCTTCGCAAACTTCCTCGTATTGGCAATGTGGCTATTAATGAGGTAGTCGGAGCACTTAAGAAGCACGGACGGTCTCTAAGGGCCTAGTAATAGTTTGTTCCCGCTCTAAGCGGCGATTAATCGCTCTGCTTGGAGCGGTTTTTCGTTTAATTCAATATCCAACTTCCTGCACCAAGATTGCGAATTTTGCCAGTAATTTCCATAAGGCTTATTATGCTTGCAATACTAACTGCATCAATCTTCGTTTCGTCTATGATTTGCTGGGTCGTAAGTGATTTTTCAGACAGTAAGCCCATTACTAAGGCTTCTTCTTTGCTATCAGCCTTAGGCTTAACCTTGACGAGCTGGGGGCTTTGCATACCCAAGAAAGCTAATACATCGCTCGCACCAGTTATCAGTTGCGCTCCATTTTTAATCAAATTATTTGGCCCTGCCGATCTTAAGCTAGTAATATTACCGGGCACTGCCATGACTGTTCTATTTGCCTGAATGGCAAAATTAGCAGTAATCAGGCTTCCTGATTTAGCATCGGCTTCGGTTACTATTGTGGCTAGGCTAATCCCGGCAATAATTCTATTGCGTGCTGGAAAATTAGACCTGTAAGCTTCAGTTCCATTGGCGTATTCGCTGATAACTCCACCACCAGAATCGACAATACTATTAAATAGTCCATGATTGCTTCTAGGATAAGGTCTGTCTAGCCCACAACCTAAAACTGCTAAGGTTGCACCCTTGGCGTCTAATACGGCCTTGTGGGCGATAGTATCAATTCCTAGAGCCATACCGCTAACTATGCAAAAGCCTGAGCTGGCAAGCTCGTAGGCGAGTCTATAGGTTACCTCTTCCCCGTATTTGGTGGGCTTGCGAGTGCCAACAATCGAAACCATTGGTAGATTAGGAATAGCTCCAGAAAGATAGAGACCTTTGGGTGGGCTAGCTATGTCTCGCAAAATATGCGGAAAACTATTGTCATTATGTGAAATATATTGTATATTCATATTCTTGCTTCATCTGGGAGTTAAAAATGTTTATAAAACATAAGAGGTATTTAGTATTGACAATATACTGCTTATGTGATAACATACTAACCGTTCTTTAAATAAGCACATATTTACATGTTTTTTTCAAGGGAGTAATCTGCTCCGCGAGGCTTAATCTAAGACTCACCCTCCTTTTAGATCTCGCGAGCAGATTACTCCCTTTAATGCCACGGCCTTATTATTACTATTGATGGTCGCACAAATCCCTCTATGGGGGCTTTAAAGGGAATAATAAACAGATCAGTTCGAGTTTATACGGCTGGTCTGTTTTTATTTCTATTTTTTGTATTTGTTAAACCTAGCTTAGCAAGCCAAAAATTTAATTGCTAGCATGGAGCGGAATAAACTTTAAAAATTATTTTATTGAGGTGTGTTCAATGCCATTGTCGAGCGATTCGAGTACTAATTCGCTTGCTTTTAGACATATACCTTCAAGACTTGTAAGCTCTTCTTTGTTGAACTTTTGTAAGACAAATTTTTCAGTTGGAACTTTCTCCAGCATGCTATTTTTTATCCCTACCCTGAAGCGCGTAAAGTCTGCCCCGACTTTGCTTATAATATCTTTGAGTCCGTTGTGTCCCCCGCTGCTTCCACCAACTCGCACCCTGATGGTTCCAAAATCCAGTGCCAAATCATCCGAAATAACCCAGATGTCTGTGGGGTGGATTTTATAAAAGTTTGCAATCTTGACCACACTGTCACCGCTCAAATTAACGAAGGTCTGGGGCTTTGCTAGTATTATGGTTTCCCCTGCTCGCATAGTGACATAGATATCAGCCTTGAGCTTTTTTTCGAATTTCATGGTGACTTTAATTGTTTTACAAATCTCGTCTATTACCTGAAAGCCGATATTATGGCGTGTGCCAGCGTATTCTGTTTCGGGATTACCAATACCTACGATAAGTTTCATAATCTATATTATAGCTTACTTCTCTTTGTACTTGCTCTTGAATACCAGTTTAATTGGCATGCCTGTTAGTTCAAAGTTTTTGCGAATCTGGTTTTCGATGTATCTCTGATAGCTAAAATGTATTAAGTCCGGGTGTGTTCCAAATATACTTAGCTCAATGGGGTTAGTGTTGGTTTGAGTTATATAGTTCATTTTGGCATGAAAACCTCTGGTGGTTACTGGGGGTTGCTTAAGAACAGCCATTTTAAGCATTTCATTTAGCTCAGTTGTGGGTAATTTAGTATCTCTTCGGCTATTAACTTCAACGATAATTTGCTTTAATTTCTCGAGGTTTTGATTCTCCACGCTAGATGTAAAAATAAGCGGTGCCCACCAAACATATTGCAGATTATGGCTTATAGAGCTGCTCATGTCGTGCATTGTATTTTCTTCTTTGTCTTCAATTGCATCCCACTTCGTAACAACTACTATGAGGGATTTCATTGAATCCTTAACCATGCCTACGATGTGTTCATCTTGGTTCGTAAGTCCTTCTGTGCCATCGATTAGAACCAAACAAATGTCAGCCTTCTCGATAGCCGATTTGGTTCTCGTGGCTGAAAAGAATTCTATTCCTTTTGATATTTTACCGCGCCTACGTAAGCCTGCCGTGTCAAAGAAATCCAATAAAGTATCTTTGTATTTTACTTCGGCCGAATTGACATCGCGCGTGGTGCCTGCGATATCGCTAACTAAAGCCACATCTTCATTGGCCAGTGAATTGATAAGCGCACTTTTGCCTACATTAGGTCTTCCCAGAATGGCAACCTTGATTGATTCCTTTATTTTTACAGTCTTCTTTCGGGGTATTTGTTTTACTACTTCATCGAGAAGATCAAGGATGCCCTGGCCATTTTGGGCTGATGCCTGCATGATATTTTCAAAGCCTAGTTTTCGGTAGTAGCTGAATTCACCGTTAAATTCTTTTTTATCTAGCTTATTGATTAATAAGATAGTATTAAGCTTTGATTTTAAGATGAGCTTTGCAAGCTTTAAATCATCTTTGTTTAATTGGCTGGTTCCATCGGCGACAAATATAACCAAATCGCTTGATTTTACAGCGCTCTCTATTTGCAATATAGCCATTTTATTTAGCTCATCGGTTGGCTTTGCGAAGCCTGCACTATCGACCAATTCAAATTGAACAGAATTGTGTTTTACGACTCCTCTGTTTTGATCTCTGGTGGTATGAGCGATATGCGAAGTAATCGCCTGATTTGAATGTGTCAGACGATTGAATAAAACACTCTTGCCGACATTGGGCTGACCAACTATTATTACTCTTGATAAATTCTTCATTTTATTGCCAAATATAGTTCTTGAAGGACCATTCTACCATATTTTTGCTTTCTTGGAAACGGTCAGGGCTATTTAGTACGATTGTTATGATGCGCCGGCCATTGCGCTGGGCGGCCGTAATAAGGCATTGGCCTGCCTCTAAGGTAAAGCCAGTCTTCATTCCAACCACCCCACCTAGCCCTAATATCTTATTGGTGGTAGTTATGTCGTAGCTTTTGCCAGACAGATTACTTACCTTTGTGTAAGCCGTTGAAGTAATATTTTTGAATGTATCGTTGACCGAGAGGATGTTTGCAATCTTTAGTAGGTCATTAGCACTGCTTATGTTATTAGGACTAAGCCCGGAAGGCTCCTCGAATTTAGTTTTAGTTAGGCCCCACTGCGTAGCTTTATCGTTCATCTTGATACTAAAATTCTCCAAAGATTCGCTATCATAAATTGCAAGCGCATTGGCCGCATCATTGGCAGAGTATATTAATAAAGCTTTAAGTAGTTCACCTACTTCAATTTCTTCACCTTCAACCAGTCCCATCTTCTGATCTTCTAGGCCGAGTATAGGCAACTTGCCTACAGTAACTATCTCGCTTGGCTTATGATCCTCCCTAATTATAAGTGCTGTCATAAGC
>CALRAY010000012.1 GCA_943353705.1 Patescibacteria group bacterium UBA4664
CTCCGACGCCGGTACAACTTCTTGGTCCCACCATGCCTTACCGAGCTGAGTCTTGATCACCTCGTTATTTGAAATTTTTTTCAGGTTGCCTTTGACTCTCGTCATTGACACCTTATGGTGTGAGGCAGTGGCTTTACCATCTGCCTCCAGAACTTCGGCTAGGCTTACGCCTAGAATGCCGGCCGCCTCATGGGCGGTTTTCAATGGTCTTCTCGCCATTTCTCTCCTTCAAATTGCCTCCCTGCACTCTGCAGGAATCAGGAGTGATAATACTATAAGATAAGCATTTTGTCAATAGTATTTATAATTCCGCTTTTGCTTACTAGGCCGATATGTAAGTTTTTCTTATTTCTGGTTTTTGGAATTTTTCTACAGGCTTATAGCTTGAGACAAATGCAAATTCAGGCAATGGCTTCGATGGCTTAGTTTCTTGGCGCCTAAAACCTTCAGTATTGCTGGGTATCTTATCTTCTTGGCTCCTAAATCCTTCGAGAGGGCTAGGGGGCATAGGAACTGCGTGTTTTAGCTGAGGTAGGCTTTCCTCGCGCTTGTGGGGGTTTTGTTTAGCCACACTAATGGCTTTTGGCTTAGGCATAACTACACCCAGAGTACGATTGCCCGAGCCCCTATTGGCCCGCACGATATCAATTCGCTTAATACTTGCATCATTTTTTGGCCTACCCCTCTTGGGCTTCTTTTTAGACACCACAGTGACAGCCGAATCTTTAATGCTTAAAGGCTTATAATAACCCATTGCTCTCCTCTTAAATATAATTTTATTTTAGCACCTCAGGCAATCTTGAGTCAAAATACTCGCGCTTTGTTTTCTTCTTTTTGGTTTTCTTGCGCATCGGTGTCCAGCTAGGCTTGGCTGAAACTTTACGTGTCGTTACTTTAGTATCCTTTTGCTGTCGCTTAATCGATTGCTCCATAGCAGTATTAGCTCGTTCTGCACCTTCGGTTATCTCGGTTTCAGTTTCGGTAACAGAAGTATCTTGGCGGACATCTACTTTTAAGATAGTATTTACGATTTCTGAACTAATAGACGACTGAAGCCTGGTAAACATACCGAAAGCTTCGGATTTGTATTCAACCAATGGATCGCGTTGGCCGTAGCCGCGTAATCCTATGCCATCGCGCAGATGATCCATATTCTCTAGGTGTTGTAGCCAGGCACTATCGACTGTCTTTAAACAGACCATCTTATAGACTACTCCAACAACATCCCCCAGGCTCTTTTCTCGGTTATCAAGCGCAATTCCCACTTTCGACATAATATCCTTGGTGATTAGTTCGGGAACCTTGGTGCTAATTTCATCTGCCCAACCCTTTGGCAATTCGATAATGCTCGATACTGCCTCTTGTAGCTTTGGCAATTCAACGGCGCCATTTTTGGTATCAGTATTGCTTGCCACCACTAAAGCTATTTCATCGTTAAACATCCGCTCAATATCCAATCTTAGATCCTTGCCCTCAAGATATTTGCGACGTTTGGCATATATAACTTCGCGTTGCGAATTCATTACATCATCATACTCAACCAAGTGCTTGCGTATATCAAAGTTATGGCCTTCAACACGCTTTTGCGCGGTCTCGAGTGAACGCGAGATAACTTGATTCTCAATAGGTACGTCATCTGGAATATTCAGACTGGACATGAGCGAACCTATCCTGTCGCCACCGAATATGCGCATTAAATCATCCTCTACACTAACAAAGAATTGGCTCGAGCCCGGATCTCCCTGGCGGCCGGCTCGACCACGCAGCTGGTTATCGATGCGTCTAGACTCATGGCGCTCTGTACCAATGACATGCAGGCCACCAACCTCTTTTACGCCCTCTCCAAGTACAATATCGGTACCACGGCCAGCGATATTGGTAGCTAGAGTTACGGCCGACTTCTGGCCTGCCATAGCTACGATTTCGGCTTCGCGCTCGTTATTTTTAGCGTTTAGGGTTTCGTGGCTTAATCCTGCTTTCGTCAGCAGTGCACTCATAATTTCATTTTTTTCTATACTGGCTGTACCCAAAAGCACGGGCTGACCTTGGCCTATTCTAAGTCTGACTTCTTCAACTACAGCATTAAACTTCGCTTGCTCAGACTTATATATTCTATCCTTTAGATCCTTACGGACCATTGGGCGGTGCGTAGGAATTCGAGTTACTTCAAGCTTGTATATTTTAGCGAATTCTTCGGCTTCAGTTTGAGCAGTACCTGTCATACCAGCAAGCTTATTATAAAGTCTGAAATAATTCTGGAATGTGATTGTTGCTAGGGTCTGCGATTCAGCTTGGACAATTACGCCTTCTTTGGCCTCGATTGCCTGGTGTAGTCCCTCCGAGTAGCGTCGGCCTGCAAGCATTCGGCCGGTGAATTCATCAATAATAATAATTTCGCCTTCACTAACTACATAATCCTTGTCTTTAGTAAATAATGCCTCCGCCTTTAAGCTCTGTTCGATATGGTGGACATCTTCGATATTCTCGGCTGCATATACGTTTTCCACAGATAGCGACTTTTCGATACTAGAAATACCAGCAGGGGTGATGCTTACAGCTTTTTGTTTCTCATCAACAGTGTAGTCTTTTTCTCTTTTTAGTTTGCGTGCCAGACCTGCAAAAATTTGGTAGCGCTCGGTGCTCTTTCCGGCTGGCTGAGAAATAATTAATGGAGTCCTAGCCTCATCTATTAAAATCGAGTCGACCTCATCGACGATTGCGAAGTTCAGCTTTCTTTGTGCACAATCCGATAGATCCCCTACCATATTATCCCTTAAATAATCAAAGCCAAATTCG
Organism: Patescibacteria group bacterium UBA4664; assembly: GCA_943353705.1. Lineage (GTDB taxonomy): Bacteria > Patescibacteriota > Saccharimonadia > CAILAD01 > BJGX01 > CALRAY01. Next base: position 2,797 of record CALRAY010000012.1, read on the forward strand.
TTATTAGTACCATAAGTAATGTCGGCAGCATATGCCTCTTGCTTGGGAATAGGCCTTAAGTGTCTGAGGCGTTCATCGTGGTGCGATTCATCGGAATACGAGGGGTCATAAATAAATGATCCCTGCGGCAGAATAACGGCCGAGCTCATACCGAGATGATGGTATATTTGACCCATCCAGCCGACTCCTAAGCGTGCTAGATAGTCATTTACAGTAACTAAGTGGGCACCTTTTCCGTCAAGAGCATTAAGGTAGAGTGCTAGAGTTGCTACTAGAGTTTTACCCTCACCAGTACGCATTTCGGCTATCTTGCCTTCGTGCAATACTATTCCGCCAATCAGCTGGACATCGAAGTGTCGCTGGCCTAGTTTGCGCTTTGAAGCTTCGCGCACAACTGCGAAAGCCTCGGGCAGAATATCATCAAGAGTTTCTTTCTTATTGAGTCTTTGTCTGAATTCATCGGTCTTGGCTGAAAGCTGCTTATCAGTCAATGCCTTAATAGACTCCTCAAGAGAGTTGATTTTATCTACTATAAATCTATCTTTTTTGATTTCCCGTTCATTGGGGTCACCGAATATTTTGCTTAAAAATGACATAGAATTTATTATACAACAGGAATCAGATTACCGCGATGTAAATTTATCCCAGGCTCTCTTAATATTATTGCGTTTGGGTTGATGTTTCTCTTTATACTTACGAATTTGTATCTTGAGCTTTTGTTCGACAATATCAATCGCCGAATGAGGATTGATTGTAGCAGTCTCGGCAATAAGGTCAGGGCCCTGGACTCGTAGAATAGCAGTTACCTTATATTTATTATCCTCTTTGCCAGATGGGTCCTTGAATATCTCGACTGTCATGCCTTGATTATTATGCCCTCTAGGCAAGTATTTATTAAGGCCGCCGAGCTTCTTTTCTACATACTTATGCAATTCTTCATCAATTTCGAATTTTCTACCAGTTAAATGAATCTTTATCATAAGGTCCTCCTGTGTTATTTATAATTCATCAGCCCCATAATATTTGGCCAGGGCTTTTGGCAATTTAACCTTGCCATCTTTAGTTTGGTGGTTTTCTAGTATCGCAATAGGCATCCTACTAGATACAACGGCGGTTCCGTTCAAAGTGTGAGCGAATTTTGACTCGCCTTTTTCATTTTTGTACTTAATGTTTAGATTCCTTGCCTGATAATCGGTGCAATTACTACAGCTAGTCAGCTCTCGATATTCCTTATCTACAGGTGAATAATATTCTAAATCATATTTCTCATAGGCTGGTGCGCTCAAGTCACCGGCGGCAATCCTGACTGTTCTATAAGGTACCTCCATAGCCTCACATATTTTCTTTTCAATTTCCAAGATTTTTTGCAGCATACTATCGCTGTCTTCTTGCTTGCAAAATATATACAGTTCTAGCTTTTCGAATTGATGAGTCCTATAAAGTCCCTTATTGAATTTGCCATATGTACCAGCTTCGAGCCTATAACAAGGGCTAATGCCTGCATACATTAGTGGCTTATCGAGCTTTATGATTTCATCCCTGTGGAGTCCTGTAATTGGTATTTCCGAAGTAGCTATCATCACCAAACCCTGCTCCTCATCGATGTAATTTTGATTTTCTTCTCCTTTTGGCAGATAGCCTGTGCCTTCAGCAACATCCTTATTGACCATATGTGGAACGCTAATCATTTCAAAACCCTCAGCCTCAATTATTTCTTGGGCAGCTAGCTGGATTGCTTGCCATAATTTGAATCCTTTGTGTCTTGTGAAATAGAATTTGGCACCTGCCACTTTTGCTCCAGCTTCGAAGTCGTAGAGATTATAAATATCACTTAATTCTAAATGATCTTTGGGTTCAAAATCTTGAGTGGCTTCACCCCACTTATGAATTTCTTGATTGTTTTCTTCTCCGCCGTCTGGGGTTCCTTCAGCGATTAGATTCGGAACCTCAGCAAGCAACTGGCTGTATTGGGATAGCACAACTTTGAGATTATTTTCTAATGCTTCGTGCTTAGATTTTAGAAGCTTTCCCTGCTCAATTTGCTCTTCAGAGGGTCTTTGGCCCTTAGATTCTGAGGCGATCTTGTTTCTTTGAGCCTGAATATCATCAATTTCGCCAATTAATTTGCGTCTTTTATCGTCAGCTTCAAATAATTTAGCAATATCTAGCTTCAAACCGCGACGACTAATCGAGTCCTGTACCGCTTCGGGGTTCTCTCTGATAAAACGAATGTCTAGCATAACTTAATTATACTACCCTTTTTGAGCAATTCTATTTAATACGAATTCTTTGTCTAGGCTAGACAGGAAAAAGCCAACTTTTGGTCCTTGGTCTTTATTTAAAAACAGCCTATAAATGAGCTTAAATGCTTCGGCTGGTTTCAAATCAGCTGCAACAGCACTACCATAAACTGCTTCATGGATTTCGTCGGCCTGCATGGCTGAAGACTCAATTTTATCGAGTAATCCAACTAAAAACTGACCTTGAGACTTACTAATTTCAAGTTCTGGTAGCTTTTTTTGTATTTCAAATTTAATATTTTCTGGAGCATATCTATCAATCCAGTTTTTAATATATACTAGCTCGCGCTTAATGGCCTCTGACTGGGTCATGGCGGCATCCTCGTGCCCGGTGCGCTTGAGCATTTCTAGAATCATATTAGTATCGCCCTGAGCAGTCTGGTAGAGAGTTACCATATGCGAAAAAGGCACGGTACTTACGACATGTTCATCGCCCGCAAGGCTTGCAATCTGCCAAGCCCTTTTAAATTCAGGCTCCTCGCCAGCAAGTGTGGCAGATTCGGTTTTGGCGTATTCGTCTACCAGAGTATAAAGGCCTAGGCCAGGGTCAAATCCAAGTTGCTTTTCGGGGCGGCTTTTAAATGTAAAGTATCTCAGCACTTCTGGCGGAATAATTTCTAAAGAATCTATTAAGGTTACTAAATTGCCAAGCGAAGAGCTCATCTTTTTAGATTCACCCTTCAGATTAATAGTATCGTAAGGCACTGGAATTGGTGCGTCTATTCCAAATATCTGTTCAGCTAAAACGACTCCAGTATCATAGCTGCCGCCTTTAGTGGCGTGTTCTCGTCCAAAGCCCTCAATCATAACGCCATAGAGCTTCCAGCGAGCAGTCCAGTCCAAGCGCCAATCCAACTTGATCTGCCCTTTGCTGGCATCAGCAAAATACTCATTATTATCACTGCCGATGTAGTGGGCCATATTGGTATCATAATTATAGCCAATATATTTTGCTGTATTAAGCTTGCCGGTAGATTCATCTAGAATCTGGATTGGCTGCCAATCCTGCGAAACCTCTCGCCCACTAACTTCTAGCAGTATCTTTGCAATATCATCGCGCTTTTTTAAACAAAGCCCTATAAGTTCGGTAAATACACCAGCTTCATAGATTTCGTTAGTCCAGATAATTTCCATTTCAACACCCAGCTTTTGAGCACTCAATTCATATTCCAAAAAATACTGCTTAGCATAATTCTCTGATTTGCCATCTGGAGCTGGTACTTTATAGAGTGGCTTACCAGCCTCTTCTTCGTAAGATTCCGCCAGATTAGGGTAGCGCTTGCGCAAAACATCGTGCGCATCGACAAAATGCAAGTGCCGCACCTGCCTTCCGGCTTCGCGAAGCCCCCGATAAATCGAATCAGCTGTCAATATCTCTCGGGCATGGCCAACATGATATGGCCCGGAAGGCGATATTCCACTAGATACTATTAATTCACCCTCTGGGTATTTTTCAATAATTTTAGATATTAGTATATCAAGCCAGTAGTGCGTAGTATTGTCTTGCTGCATAAGCTAATTATACCTGAAAGTTCGAAGTCTTGCGTGCTTATTTTACTTTAGTAATTTTATAGGTGATTGTACCTGCTGGAATCACGATTTCGGCATGTTCTCCGACTTTTTTGCCCAATAGAGCCTTACCGATAGGAGACTCATCGGATATCTTGCCATTGTCTGGATTTGCCTCTGTGGAGCCAACGATATGAAAAGTATGGTGATCATTTTCGATTTCAACATCTACAATAGAACCAAGCCCAATACTATCGGATGCTCCTGGCTCTATTATCTTAGCGTGCTTAAGAATATTCTCAACTTCTGATATTCTTCCTTCAATAAACAGCTGGCGAGCCTTAGCATCATCCCAGTCAGTGTTTTCGCTTAAATCCCCAAATTCCTTAGCCTCTTTGAGTGATGCGGCTACATCTTTGCGCTTATTTTCCTTCAAATCCTTTAGCTCAAGCTCGAGATCGGATAAGCCCTCTTGCGTTAAATAAAATTCATTTTGTTTGATCATATTAGTATTCCTTTCTTAAACGGACCCTCCTTTTAAAACAAAAAATCGCTCTAAAATGCGAGTTAGCAACTAGTTGAATTAGTAGTACGTTTGTTTTTAATTCTATCAAAATAGCAGTATACATGTCAATAATCTAACGGTTCGAAAAGTACCATTTTAGCACTTCCCTAGTAGCAGGAGCAGCAAATTCTGAGCCCTCACCTGAGTTTTCTACCATTATAACGGTTGATATTCTGGGATTGTTAGCAGGGGCATACGAGCTAAACCAAGCATGAGGTCGGGTGCGAGGATTTTTTCCATCAAATCCTTCCGACGAAGTTTCGGCCGTACCTGTCTTGCCAGCTACCTGGACTGGTACTTCATTTTTCATTGTGCAACAAGCAGTTCCTTGAGAAACGACACTCTCCATGCCTTGCTGTACCAGTCTTAAATTCTGTGCAGAAATAAAGTCTGCCTTAATAATATCAACCGGAGCGGCTCTGACCAAAGACTTGTCAGCACTTACTGATCTCAGCAGGTGGGGTTTAACAATCTTTCCGCCATTGGCTATTGAACTTGTGGCGACTGCCATCTGAAGTGGGGTGGCCTTCAAATCCCCCTGCCCAATCGAAACATTATAGGTGTCCCCCACATACCACGCCTCGCCGGTTGATTTCTTCTTTTTTTCTGGGCTAGGCAAATATCCTGCGCTCTCTTCAATATCTAGGCCAGTTTTTTTACCAAACCCAAATTTGCTGTACCAGTCTAGCAGCCTGCGCTCACCAAGCCCCTGAAAACCCTTATAGCCTCCCCCGACTTGATAGAAATATATATCTGAACTTTGCTCAATGGCCCGCACCACATTGACATTACCAATACCCTCGGGCTTCCAGCCCTTGAAGGTATAAACAACTGAGGGATCGTAAATATTCTGGACTTCTATTTTTCCATTATCAGAGATAGTGGTGGAGGATGTAACGACATTTTCCTGCAAAGCCGCAGCTGATATAAATGGCTTAATTACTGAGCCGACTGGATAATTACCCGACGTAACTCTATTTAATAGTGGCTTGGCATCGTTATTTAATAATTTATTGTACTCATCTTGCTTGATGCCCTTTGCAAATAAGTTGGCGTCGTAGGTGGGGTAATTGACGGCTGCTAGCACTTCTCCAGTCTGTGGATCAAGCGCGATGCCGCTACCAGCCTTTGCACCAGACCTTTCTACTTGCGATTTAACTGCTCCATACATTTGCTTCTGCAACTCCCAGTCAATGCTCAGAGAAATGTTCTTGCCAGCAACTGGCTCTACTCTAGCCAAAAACCTAACAGGCTTTCCGCTGGCATCAACCTCTATCTGCTCTCTCCCTGAGATGCCTTTAAGCTCGCTTTCGTAGCTCTTTTCTATTCCACTCTTGCCTATCACATCGACAGGTCTATACTCGGGCTTTTCCTTCCATTCCTCTGCTGAAATACGCCCAATATAGCCTAAAAAATGGGCCAGCATATTTTCATCCAAATACTGCCTCTGCGGAGTAGTTTCTAGCAGTAGGCCAGGTAGTTCTCGAGATTTTTCCTCTAGCTGGAGTGATTTTTCTCTGTCTATATTAGATTCAAGTAGAACTTCGGTCTGTTGAGATTTTTGGATTTTATTTAGTCGATCCCTCAGGTCGTCTGCGGGGACGTTTAGTATTGGAGAAATAGTTTCAGATATTTTGTTGATGTCGTTTTGGGATTTTGGTAGCTGCAACGGTGATACAACCAGATCGTATTGAGCCACATTCCTAGCTAGCAATACCCCATTTCTATCATAAATTGCACCTCTAGGAGCTGTTATATTTATGGTTCTTATTCTGTTATTGCTAGCCAGCAAAGCATTTTCCTTACCCTGAGCAACCTGCAATGAGAAGAGCTTCCAGCTTAATGTCAGCGAAGCTAACAAGGCAAAGACTACTATAAGCAAGTAAGTGTATTTGGGTATTTTAGCCTCACTAGCTAGCAAATCGCTCGAACCAGAAAGTATGGCAGCACTCCAGTCCTCACTTTGGGATATCATCTGCTCTTTTTTATTCCTACTAAATTTTATTGGATTATTATAGAAATCTCCAAAAATACTCATTGCTACCTTATCGCCTTTGTTATAGTTAAGCGCTTTATAAATTCGTCAGCTTGGTAAATTACCAGATACCATATTAAGCCTACGGCTACAGTATATGTAACGTAGGTAGTAATAACCCTTGTGACACTCCAAAATGTCATTGAGCTAAATATTCCTGCACTGACCGCAAGAACCTGAGCTGCAGACATGAAAGCCAAAAATAGTAGTGGGCGCCACCAAGAATATTCCACCTCACCAAACTTTAGGAGGTATTTTGCCAATATACCAACAAGCAGGTAAAAGCCAATATAGAAGCCAAAGTCAGATGAGGAATATATATCACAAAACATCCCCGCTATTAGTGACATCCAGAGCAACTGCTCGGTTTTAGTGTATAGGCTAGCGACGATTATAAATGCCAAGACAACATTTGGCACGATAACTTCAGCTTGCCAGCTTTGGAGCAAAAATAATTGCAAAATTAAGCTAAATATAAGGCCGATACTAAGCAAAAATGACTTCATTGTTTTAGCCCAATTACAACAAAAACTACCTCAATACTCGAAATATCTACCAGAGGCTTCAGCTGAGCGGATTGGAAAACAGCATTATCGCTCTTTGTGCTTGATTCGACTTCGCCGATGATGATACCTTTTGGTACAAGTCCAGATCCAGATGTGATAACAAATTCACCTCTTTTGATGGATTCTGCCTGCGTGATCTTTTCGAATAAATAACCCTGTCCGAGCTGCCCGCGCACTATGCCCTGGGCCCTGCCATCCTGCCCGAGCCCCCTTATACGAAAATCTGGGTCTGAGGATAAAAATACCGTCGAGCTGAAGTCCTCGACCTTATCGATAGTGCCTATCAGAACTCCAGACGATACTACTGCCATACCAGATTTTAGGCTGCTATTCCTGCCCCGATCGATGGTGATATATTTGCGCAAGCTAGTTCCTTCGCTAGAGACTACTCTGGCAGCAGCTAAATCAAGCTTTAATTTTTCGTTAAATTTTAATTGCGTTCTAAGCTCATCGTTTTCATTGGCCACTTCTTTAAGTGACGAGAGTTGATTTTTCAATGCCAAAATATCATTAGCTTGAGCTTTATTTTCTGAAGCCAGCTCTGTAGCTTTGGTTATGATTGAAAAATTATTATTTATGCCCCTGCCAATCTGCGAAAAAACCGAACCGACTGGATTTAAAATCTGGTCGTTTAGTACCCTGAATGGCCAAAAACCGCCGAACTGCTTAATTATAATTATAAGCAGAGCCACCGAACATATAACAGCTAAGGTCACTGACTGCTGACGTTTCATTGCTTAATAAGGGGCTTTCTCGTATTGGGTTGAAACCAACACGTCCTTTAAGGTGTCTAAATCTTCTAGCACCATGCCAGTTCCTCTAGCTACGGCAGTCAGTGGGTCCTCGGCAATATGGACTGGCATTTTAGTTTGCTGCTCTAATAGCAAGTCTAGTCCTCTTAATAGGGCTCCACCACCGGCCAAATATATACCTTTATCCATAATGTCCGCCAAAAGCTCTGGGGGAGTTTCTTCGATAGTGTATTTAACTGCATCGACAATCGATCTTACACTTTTGGACAGGGCTATCCTCACCTGGTTAGAGTTGATCATTAATTCCTTAGGAAGTCCTGTCACCATATCGCGCCCTCGAGCAGGAAATTCTAAAATCTTATTAAGCTTTACGGCCGAGCCAATATTAATTTTAATATTTTCAGCCGTGCGCTCACCGATAGTTAAATTAAATTCATCTTTACAGTAATTAATAATATCTTCGGTCAATTCATCGCCAGCTATTCGTATAGAACGCGAGGCTACAATACCACCAAGACTAATAACTGCCATTTCGCTTGTTCCACCGCCGATATCAACCACCATACTACCAGCCGAGTCATGGATTAGTAGCCCGCTACCAACTGCTGCTGCCATAGGTTCTTCTATCAGAAAAGCTTTTCGCGCGCCCGCATTGGTGGCAGCATCTTCAACGGCTCGTTTTTCAACTTCCGTCACACCCGAGGGTATTCCTATTACAACTCTGGGGCGAGGGAACAAAACAAAGCTTTCGCGATGAACTTTATCGATGAAATATCGAAGCATTTGTTCGGTTATTTCAAAATCACTAACAACCCCATCCACCAAAGGTCTGGTGGCTACGATATTGGCCGGTGTCTTACCTACCATTCGCTTGGCCTCGTCGCCAATCGCTAATATTTGCTTATTCTTTTTATTAATCGCCACTACTGAGGGCTCATTAATAACAATCCCCTTGCCACGCACGTATACCAAAGTATTGGCCGTGCCAAGGTCAATACCAATATCATGCGAAAACTTACCTATTATGGCGTCAATCATAATCTATAGTTTAGCAATTAAAGGTGTTAGTTACCAGAGTTTGAGGCGTGATATATCAGAGATTGTGACTATTATTATTAGGCCCATTA
>CALRAY010000013.1 GCA_943353705.1 Patescibacteria group bacterium UBA4664
AAATCCACAATCACCAAGCTACTATTTAGATTCTATGAGCCTACTTCTGGGCAGATTCTCATTAATGGCCATGACATATCGCATTACAAACAAGATTCACTCAGATTGAAGCTGGCTATCGTAATGCAAGATGTTGCGCTTTTTAATACCACCGTCAAAGAAAACTTATCAATCGCAGCTGTCAAAACTTCAGAAGCAGACATCCAAAATGAAGCTCGCTTGGCTAATGCCGATGAGTTTATTTCTCATTTTGATAAAGGCTACAATACACTCGTAGGTGAGCGTGGTATAAAGCTAAGTGGTGGGCAAAAACAGCGCATCGCAATCACCAGGGCAATACTCAAAAAACCCGATATGATCGTACTAGATGAGGCCACCAGTGCACTCGACAGCGAGACAGAACAGCAGGTGCAAGAGGCTCTAGGCAAACTTCTCTTTCATAAGATGTCGCTTATTATTGCCCACCGACTAAGTACTGTTAGGCATGTTGATGAAATAATTGTTATGAAAAATGGACGAGTCCATGAGTCCGGTAATCACGCTAGCTTACTACGCAAAAAAGGACTGTATGCCAAGCTATTTAACATACAGTCCAAAACCGGAAAAGTTGATTTATAAATTATTTTGTATCTGAGATATACTTGTAAGCAAAGGCTCCGATAATACCACCGATAATCGGTGCTACAAAAAACAGCCAAAGCTGGCTTGTGGCCTGACCGCCAACAAAAATGGCGACACCCATACTACGGGCAGGATTTACCGAAGTATTATCGACAGGAATACTAATCATATGAACAAGCGTTAGCATAAAACCAACCGCTATTCCGCCAAAGCCTGGTGTGAATTTCTTATCGGTAGTCGATGCAACCGCAAAGACCAACAGTGCAGTCATAACGATCTCAGTAAAGAATACAGTTCGTATCCCCACTCCTGTTGGCGATAGTTCGCCCCAGCCATTGACGGCAAAAGTCTGCGCAGACAGCACGAACCCTGGTGTATTGGTGGCGATTACATATATAACCAGCCCTCCAAGTATTCCGCCAATAATTTGTGCCGTAATATAGCCTGGAACTTTGTTCCAATCAAACTTCTTAATAGATGCTAGCCCGATTGTTACGGCTGGGTTAATATGCGCGCCAGAAATATGCCCAATCACATAGGCCATAATTAGTAACGACAAACCAAATGCTAGCGATACACCCAATACTCCAACCTTGTTTGCAGCCAGTACGGCCGTACCACAACCGCCCAGAACCAGAATACCTGTGCCTAGCGCCTCTGCAATATATGGCTTTAAGTCCTTCATAAAATCTCCTTAGTTATGAATTTAATATACTATTAAGCATAGTGCCATGCAAGAATAATATTTGGACTACTATTAAACTTCAATAACAACAGGCAATACGATTGGATTGCGCTTAGTGAGCTTGTATAGATAATTACCAACTTCATCGCGCATACGAGCCTTGAAGATCGGTGAATTAGCTGGAACCCCTGGAGACTTACTCGCAAAGATGTTTTTAACAATCTTGCGCGAATTATTAAGTATATCAGCATTGTCTTTGACGTAGATGAAACCTCGGCTAATAATGTCTGGGCTTGTGACGAGTCTGCCAGTCTTCTTATCGACTGTTGCGACAATCATAAATACACCATCGCTACTCATAGCCAATCGGTCTTTAAGAACGATTTCTTGGACATCGCCAATACCAGCTCCGTCGATCAATACTTCGCCCGTCGGGACTTTCTTGCCAAGCTTAATTCCTTCTTTGTCCATTTCTAAAGTTTGGCCATTTTCTACTACTAATACATTTTTAGGATCATAGCCCATGTCGAGCGCAATTTTAGCATTGTGCTTCATGTGGTGAAGCTCGCCGTGAATTGGCAGATAGTACTTAGGTCGAACTAGCTCGATCATTTCTTTAACCTCATCGACATTAGCATGTCCTGAGATATGGAATATGCCCAAATCATCAATCCCTCTAGTAATGCCCTGATAAACATAAGCACCCCAGCGGAATAGATTATCTACCATGCCAAAAATGGACTTTTCATTGCCTGGAATAATTGAAGCAGAAAGTACCACAATATCGCCTTCTTTCAATTTGACATCGCGGTGTTCGCCCTTGCCCATGCGTTGCAGTGCCGAGAATTCTTCGCCCTGTGAGCCTGTGGTTAATACAGCTATTTGACTATCTTGGTAGCTCTTCATATCCTGAGCTTTGATGATAAGTCCTGGCGGAACTTTTACGTAGCCAAGCTTTACGGAAAGCTCAAGATTATTAAGCATACTTCGGCCGGCCACCACTAGCTTACGATGAGCTTTTTCGGCAGCATTAACTATAATTTGCATTCGCGTAATCTGACTTCCGAACGAAGAAATTATTACACGCTTGTTATAATTACGCACCATAATCTCATCAAGCGTTTCGGTTATTTCAGTTTCTGATGGAGTACGACCAGGATTTTCGCAGTTCGTGGAATCGCACATCAAAAGTGCTACGCCTTCATCGCCTATTTCCTTTAATCTACCCTTATCAGATAGCTTGCCGTCTAGTGGCTTTTCTTCGAAGCGCCAATCGCCGGTGTTGATGATGGTACCAACAGGAGTGTGAATCGCTAGCGCACAAGCGTCAGGGATAGAATGATTTACGCGAATAAACTCTACTGTGAATACACCGAGTTGGATTTTGTCATGAGTGTCTTGATTTACAATGTGCAATTCGGGTTTAAAATCAAGATGATACTCTTCTAGCTTGCGCTCGATAAATTTGACCGTGAATAGTGCGGCATAGATAGGAGCCGGAATCTTAGGTAGTAAGAATGGAATACCACCAACATGATCTTCGTGGGCATGCGTAATGACGATTCCACGAATCTTGTGCTTGCGCTCCTCTAGATAGGTAACATCTGGGACTACCAAGTCAATTCCAGGCTGGTCTTCGTTCGGGAAAGTAAAGCCCATATCCATGATGATAATGTCATCTTCGTACTCTAGAGCCATGAGATTTTTACCAATCTGACCAAGGCCACCAAGCGGTACTATCTTGAGCTTTCCAGCATCAATTTTACTTAGACCTGCTGAATTTATTACAGGCCTTGACGATGGACTATTCTGATTAAAGCTGCCGACTGCATATTTGGTAGGTCCTTTATCGTAACGCCTTCGGTTATTGGATCCGCCGCCACTGCGGTTATTATAGCGTTTTTGTCCACCCGGCTGGTTATTGCGGTTAGGTCCAGGCTTTTGCTGGTTTGGGTTGGTATTGCCCTGGGTATTGCCCTGAGTATTACTTTGAGTATTACTTTGAGTATTACTTTGAGTATTGCGGACTGGAGGCTCACTAGCCTTAGGTGCTGCATTACTATTTATATTTGCTGGCTTTGGGTCATTATTTAGTCCCAAGTCCTGTGCCGTCAATGGACGGCTTTTTAAATTATCTTTTGACATATTTTTAGATATATCCTTTCATTAATATTATTGTTTTATAAGTTCTAATACGTGTGGTATTTTTGCAAAATCCCCTAGCAGTGTATTGCGCATTGACCCGTTGTATAGTGCGGCTGCTGGATGATATAAAGGCAAAAAATTTTGTATAATTTTATTGCCATCAGCCAATACAACCTCACCCTCTATCCGCTCACCATGAGCCTCACTAATTTTAAGCTTTGGGAAAAAGACGTTCATCGAATGTCTGCCTAGGAATATAACAAGCTTCGGCCTGATTACTGCAATTTGCTCGAATAGTATCGGCATACTTGCTTTGATTTCCGCCTGGCTTGGGTCGCGGTTTTTGGGTGGGCGAAACTTTACGATGTTAGTGATAAAAACATCTTCGCGTTTCAGCTCAATGCTATTAAGCATTTCTCCTAAAAACTTACCACTGGCACCCATAAAAGGCTGGCCTAGCTTGTCTTCTTTGGCGCCGGGTGCTTCACCGATAAACATCAGTTCGGCATCGGCATTTCCTTCGCCTGGTACTGGGTTGAGGCAGGATTGAGCCAGCTCTATTTCAACTTCTCGGTTTATAATCCGATTGGCTATAGCTTCTAGCATGGCTTGTTTCTGCTTGAGATTCATATATCCCCCCAGTCCTGCCCAAGTAATTCTTGGGCAGATTCTGGACTGATAACTATTTAGCGGCTTTTATCGACAAGTTTAGGCGTCCTCGATCATCGATTTCTGTAAGCTTAACTCTGACTTCATCGCCCTCGCTAAGCTCTTTGTGAATATCTTCAACTCTTTCATCTCGTATTTGGCTAACATGTACCATACCCTCTTTACCAGGCATAATTTCTACGAATGCACCAAACTCCATTACCTTCACAACTTTACCTTCGTAAATTGCACCGATTTCAGGTTCAGCGACAATTGACTCAATCCATTGCTTAGCAGCTTCGGCAGCACCAGCGTCGGCACTAGAAATCATGATTAGTCCGCTATCTTCAATATCGATATCTACACCAGTTTCAGCAGTAATTTTCTGAATAGTTTCACCGCCCTTACCAATGACTTCTCGAATCTTATCTGGGCTGATCATTAATTTTGTGATTCTAGGTGCATACTCACTGAGCTCGGCATTCGGCTTAGCGATGACATCGGTCATGGATTTGAGTATGTGAGCCCGGCCCACTTTTCCCTGCTCAAGAGCAGCTTTTAGTATTTCAAGGCTCAAGCCCTTTAGCTTAATATCCATTTGCAAGGCAGTAATACCCTCGCTGGTTCCTGCCACCTTGAAGTCCATATCGCCAGCAAAGTCTTCGGCATCTTGGATATCACTAAGTATGACATATTCACTAGGTTTATTATGATTAACCATTAGTCCCATTGCAATTCCGCTAACTGGGCGTTTTATAGGTACACCGGCGTCCATCAGACTCAAAGTGCTTCCGCAAGTAGCTGCCATTGAAGTTGATCCGGCACTACTTAAAATCTCGGTAACAGTACGAATCATATAAGGAAAGTCTTCTTTTGCAGGTAAGACGGCAAGCAGAGCACGTTCAGCCAAGTTGCCATGTCCAATCTCGCGGCGACCAGCTGAGCGCATTGGCCTAGCTTCACCAACTGAAAATGGTGGGAAGTTATAGTGATGAATATAAAATTTTTCGGTGTCCTCTTCCATGGTTTCAATCTGCTGAGCAGCCCCAGCTGATGCTAGAGTAGTAAGTGTTAGCGACTGAGTTGCACCACGAGTAAACAAGCCACTACCATGAGTTCGTGGCACTATACCTACTTGCATACTCAATGGGCGTATTTCGTTATTTTTACGATTATCTGGCCTTGCAGATTCATCCAGGATGGATCTGCGAATCTCTTTATCGACAATCTTTTCAAATGCTAGTTCTACATCGGGGTGGCCATAACGCTCTTTTCCATCGTCTTCTACTTCATCTGATAATAGTGCGAATTCAGCTACTACTTCATCGTGGAGCTGTTCGATTGCTTCATGGCGTTTATTTTTATCGGCATGCCTAACTTGTTTGCCAAGCTTGTCCTTTAAAAACTCGCTAATCTTAGCCTCTACTTCTTCATTTGGGGTAAATAGTTCGTAATCTTTGGTTTCAATACCCAACTCTTTGACAATTTTATTTTGGATTTCAATTACAGGCTGCCACTGCTTAATAGCTAGCTCGAAGCCCTCGAGAATAGTTTCTTCAGACACTTCACCAGCAACCGACTCAACCATAAGTATGGCATCTTTAGTGCCTGCGACAGTCAGATTAAGATTGCTATTCTCCTGCTCGCTAAGGGTTGGATTAACTATCAATTTACCGTCAATCTGGCCAATTCTAGCGGCTGCAACTGGACCTTCGAAAGGCGTTCCTGCAAGCATTAAGGCGGTAGATGCAGCAATGATTGCGATTACATCTGGTTCGTTTTCCATATCAACACTAAGAGTAGTTACGACTACCTGGACATCGTTGCGATATCCCTTGGGGAATAAGGGTCTAATTGGGCGGTCAATTAAGCGACAAGTTAAGACAGCCTTATCGGAAGGCCTAGACTCGCGCTTCATATATCGGCTACCAGAAATTTTCCCAGATGCATACCAACGCTCTTCATAATCAATTAGTAGCGGAAAGAAGTCTGTGTTGGGTTTAGGTTTAGGCTCGACCACTGCAGTTGCTAGTAGCATTGTGTCGCCGTAACGGACAGTTACTGCTCCGTCGGCTCTAAAAGCCATATTACCTGTTTCGATTGTTAGTGTTTTGCCGGCAAACTCTGTTTCAAACTTATGAGCTTTACCACCAAAAGGATGGATAATTTCCATATTTTCCTTTCTTAATATCAAGGCCTTAAATGGTTAGTTTCGGAATCAATTGATCGGGCCATTTAAATGATCAATCCGTTCCACAACTAAGTCTTAAGTGCCTTATTTCTGCGAATTTAATTTATGTAACAATGTGCGGATTCGACTAGCTACTTACGTAGGCCAAGCTTCTTGATGATAGCTTCGTATCGCTTGTGGTCTTTTTTGCTCAAATAATCAAGCAATCTTCGTCTCTTGCTTACCATTGCAAGCAAGCCACGCCTAGAGTGATTATCTTTCTTGTGAGTTTTAAGGTGATCTGTTAATTGCTTAATATTCTCACTAAAAAGTGCAATCTGAACTTCAGCCGAACCAGTGTCTTTGGTATGTATGCCGTTTTCTTTAACAAGCTTAGTTTTAGTAGTTTTTTGAATCATATACAAAGTATTCTACCAGATAACAGTGACTTAATCAATACCCAGCGCGTCTTCAAGCTTAAATTCACCCACCCTAGTGCGCACTATTTGTGTGCAATAAGCACCCGTCTCTAGCTGCTCCCCTATCTCGCGCGCTAGTGCACGTATATATGTGCCGGAGCTAACTTCAGCCTTAAGCCTTATTAGTGGATAATTGTAATCCAATATTTCAAAACTTTTAACAGTAACTTTACGACTGGGCATCTCTACCTTCTCCCCTTTACGGGCGAGCTTATAGGCACGCTGGCCACCTATTTTGATGGCTGAATACACCGGCGGTGTCTGTACTATTTCGCCCGTTAGACTGCCTACCACTTGGCTGATTTGATCTATTGCAGGGACTAGGCTAGATAGCTTGGTCTTCTCCCCTTCTTCGTCATCAGTAGAGGAAAATTCACCAAGCTTAATCTCGAATTCGTATGTCTTATCTAACTTAGAATAATCCTGTGCTTGCCTAGTAAATTCTTTGCCAAGTAATATTATAAGTAACCCTTCGGCCTCAGGATCCAATGTACCTGCATTTCCGACTTTTTTAATACCACTAAGTCTGCGCACTTGCGCAACAATACTAAAACTACTCCTACCGCGTGGCTTATTTATAAGATACAGGCCTTCTTTTTGGAAATTCATATGTTCTATTTTAGCCTAAATTCAGTAATTTGTTTTAACTGGACTGAGGTCCTAGTTTGCCTTGATAGGGTCCGGGCTTGAAGTGTTTGGCTTGGAATTGTCCTGTGCTCCAGACTGCTTTTTTTTTGAGCCGTCAGAGCTTGACTGTGTAGGTTCGACAATTTTAGTCTCCTGAACTTCTTCCTTCACTTCTTTTTGGGCTTTTTCTAAAGCTTCTTTGATACTTGTTGGGGCACTAGAGTCTGGGGCTTTAGGGACCTCATGCGTGGGTTTTGTAGGCCTGGTTTCGATTCGGTTATTTCGAGCGTTCATCACTCTTACAACTTCTTGCTGCTTGGCGCCAGCGGCTAACATCTGGGCTGCTACGGTCATAGACTTGGCAGTTGTATCAGGGATTGTGAAGTTGTGTGTTGCCGAAGTTATACCTGTATATAGTGCAGTTGCGATAGATTCATCAACCATACCTTGCTCCAATGACTCAAATAGCGAAACTAGCATTTCACATACTGAGCTAGCGTTTTGATCGATATAATTAACACTACCAAAGCCTTCATTGATACGATGATAATCTATATTAATAAGGTGTAGGCCATCGAAAATGGTTGGGTTTTGTTCAACTATTTTATCCATTTTAAGAATCTGGGGAACGCCTAGGGCAATTACCAAATCAAACTTAAATGGACCATGCTCAAAGCTCACGTCCTTGGCGCTAAAGTTACCATTAAGTGGAGTAACTGTTACATCCAAATAATCTCCTTCGACATTATATTTAAGCTTATCTACGACTACATCGTGCATATCGACCTTGATAACAAAATCGCGTACACCCTGAATGTCGGTGCTTATAAATTGGGTGTCAAATAGCTCGGCACTCTTAGGTAATTTATCAGTAATAACAACACTAGCCTGCTTGTGCAGCTTGTTTAGCACTCTTTGCGTAGCGATAGCAGCTGAAAGCTGATCGTTATTAGGCTCGCGGCCTGTAACAATCACAATATTGTGGGCTTGCTTAATTAGCTCGCTGGCTTGCTGTTTGGGTGTTAATTCTTGATTCATACTCATAATTATTAGTTAATGGGCTATTATACACAACATAAGAGGTTTTGTCAAGACCTTTTATAGATACAGGACTTGCTTAAAGTTATTTATAAAATTTGACAATTCACCTAAAAGCTACTATTATAATGCTTATGAAACGAATAAGCCAAAACATTTTTAAAGGAATCGCAGCAAGTTTTGTACTGTATATGTACATTCCTGCATTTTCTTTGGCTTATCGTATTAACTAAACATAAACAACTTATGATATGCGATGAGCCTCCCCTAGCGGAGGTTTTTTCGTTTTAGAACTATAACATATAAATGTAACCGCTATCTGGAGGCTCGTCGGATCTCAAAAGAGATCTGTACACAATTAACTCACAGAATGGACAAACAAATGGCGTTTGGTGTAGCTATGAAATTTAATTCCCTGCCAAAAGAAGGCGAACCACTTAATATCATTATGCGGCCGCCTCTTGAAGGAGAGGAAGCGATTGTTTCTGCAGGCATTAGCAAAGGCAAGGTTAATGAATTCACGAATACCAATCGATCCGTTACGATCGAAATGGAGCATGAATTCTTCGCTAGCCATGCCAAGGAAGCCAATTCGGCTTTTTGGATTATTGCCATAGGCAATGATGATGCCGACGACATTGGACGTCCAATTGGTGTTAGCTCAATTGACGGCATCAAGGATGGTCGTGGCGGATCAGGCTGTATCATTTTTGATACAGACATGTGGGGCAAAGGTATTGCCTCCGCCTGCCACAGAGCCAGGTGCTTTTATGCCTACTCTCGGCTTGGACTTCGGGCCATCGACAGTACCGTTGCCTACCCCAACACTGGTAGCTACAAAGCCCTATTGGGAGTTGGCTACGCAGTAACCGGCACACTTTACAGCCTCCACTTCACAGGAGGTAAGTGGCACCACCTTCATTCTCTTACCTGGGTTAATCCAGACAAGTACAAATGGGATGAATTCTGGTGCGACAATAAGCCACCTAAGAAGTTTGTCGTAGCCCGTAAAAAGGCCAAGGCAACACTCGAATGGGCCAAGCAAAACATCACATTTCTGTGATGACGGGTGTTACTACATGGGGCCAGGTTATTTACCTGGCCCCATTTACATTGCCATTATATACCTTAGCTCACTGGTGTAGGGCACTTTATTGTTTTAATTGTCATAAATACTTGACAGTATAAATAAGATGTGATAACTTGTATTTGTCAGTATATAAAAACACTGAAGAACCAGAGGAGCAAAAATGAATAGTTACCCTACAGAACCCGAATGGGATTCTAGACGAGGAGCCGAGTACGATGAATTTCATTAATGAGATGAGTACTGTGGTGATTTCAGAAAAAATTATTTTGCCTACTGGCAGTTTTCCTTGGCAAGATGGTGGGGACACAGGGGGGGACCCAGGTGGTAACAATGATTTGCCTACTGGCAAGTTCTTTTGGCAAAATGATGGCCAACTAGATGATGGTCAGCAAGATGATTGGAAGGAAGATCCGTTACTCGATATACCGGATGAGTTCTAGCCTCTATCCAGGACGACTGCTGGTTAAACAGTCTGTAATATGCCGGGGTAGCTCCGGCACGCTCGAAAACCTGGGCGGGCGGTCATGCCCCAGGATAAAACGCTAGCCTCGATGGGAGGACAGTATGCCTGAAGTACCTGAAGGAACGGTGGAAGAGGAATACGGCGAAGAGTCGTATCCGTAACCCACACGTTCTGTTCATC
>CALRAY010000014.1 GCA_943353705.1 Patescibacteria group bacterium UBA4664
GTCCTAAGGGGCTAATGCCATCACCTAAAAATGGTACTATTACTGCCGACACCGCTAAAGCTACAGCAGAATTCAAGAAGGGCAAAGTTGAAATAAAAAATGACGCCAATGGCGTAATTCATGTTGCTTTTGGTAAAGTCAGCTTCAAGACGGAGGATTTATACGCCAACGTTAAGGCAGTCGTAAAGGCTTTATCTGTATCTAAGCCCAGTGGAGTAAAGGGTGTATTTATTAAAAATATGTTCATTAATTCTAGTATGAGCCCAAGCATTAGAATAGATCAAAACGAAGCATTAAAAGAATCTAAATAATACAAAAATAAAATAATAACACCCTAGATAAGGGTGTTATTATTTTTGTGCTTTATTTAATTATGAAGAGTAGGGTATTATATAGTTATTCGTTCCTAGACATATGGAGGCAGTGTGCCGATAGATTTCGGTTATTTCTCGCTAGATTCAAATTTCAGCTCTAGATTCTACCCTGATTATGAAATTTTACAAAAACAGGTTAATCATTTGAAGGGAGTTGGGGCTAAAATAGTACTGACATCTGGTTCCTTCGATCTTTTTCATATCGGACACGCGCTCTATCTTGAAAAAGCTAAGCAGTGTGGTGACATTCTGATTGTTGGGGTTGATGATGACGACAAAATCCGCGCCCGCAAAGGCGATGGAAGGCCCGTAAACCCTCAAATTGAGCGGTTGCAAATTCTTTCGCATTTGCGCTATGTAGATATAATTACTCTCAAATACGGCAAAGATCCAAAGTGGGAGCTGATTAAGTTAATTAAGCCAGATTTGTTAGTTGCAACAGTCGACAATTACACCAGTGAAGAGATTTCTGAGCTAGAGCAATCTTATTGCTCAGAAGTAGTAGTCTTGACCAGACAGGCTGAGACCTCGACAAGCGCGAAGGTGCGAAAGATGAATCTCAAAAATGCTAAAAATATATCCGATAAGGATATTGTCTGATGCTGGCGCTGATTCTGTACATGCCAGTCCTACATAACGGCTATATGAACCTTTTTGGTTCCATCGGCGAAGTTGATGAGATATTTATCATTAATAGTGAGTGGGCTTTGCAATTACAGCCAACACTTAAAAAAGACATTCGAGCATTACAGTCATCGCAGATGGTTGATATTTTATCAAATACTAATCTATTAAATAGCAAAGTTAGTGAGCTCAAGGAAATCAGTCAGCTGGCTAGCTTTGATAGTTTTGTTTTAGCTGATGATGAAATTTCAAGGTATTTCGCAGAGCATTACCTTGACTTTAGGATGGTAAAATTTTTACCAATTTTTCTGCGCTGGGATAGAAGCAGCTCCACTCACGATAACGATGTTTATGAATCATTTTCGGTGAGCCGAGAAGAAACTGATATCAAGCTACTTGCTAGCTGTCGTGCTAAGGCATTAGAAAGCGCTGATTGGTGGAGGCAGGTTGGTGGCTGTGTGGTTAAGAATGGCAATCTAATATTGCCACCGATCCACAACACGCATGTCCCTAGTCCGCTACAGCCATATTATGATGGCGACCCAAGGGCTGACTTTCATAAGGGCCAGCGTATCGAATTGGGCACAGCCATGCACGTTGAGCTTAACCTAATTGCTACAGCAGCTTCAATTGGCTTGAGTCTATCTGGCTCATATCTTTATGTGACAACCTTTCCTTGCCCTTGGTGTGCTAAGGCGATTGCATATTCAGGTATTAGCCGAGTATATTTTGATGAAGGCTATTCAGTATTAGATGCCCAGTCAATTCTAGAATCTAATGATGTTAAAATCATTAGAATTATAAAATAAAAGCCCCCAGGGGCCTACTATATTAGTAGGTCTCCGGGGGCTTGTTCTGTCTCGGCTTATTGCTCATACTGAACTTAATTGGGCTATGGTTAGGGCTGTATACATCCCCAACTTTAATATGTGCGTGGAGGTGATTTACGGATCCACCTACCATACTTACTGGTCCGACTCTCATCCCGACTGCGTAGTTAAATAGTTTGTATTTATCTGCCACTGCCGCAATTACAATTCCATACTCAGACTGAGCTGCTTCGCTAAGTCTAGAGAAGTGAACTGTATGCTCCTTGCTAATAATGAGCAGATCGATAACTGTTCCTTTATAGGGATTATCGTTAGAGGTAACGACCCAGTTTTCGAACTGCAACTTGTTATCGACTGGCGCATCGTGATACCACTCAAGCCATTCGGTGCAGAAGGGGCAAATTCCAACGCTCTCAATATCCTGCATCTTTTTTGTCTGACTGGCAGACCTGGAGCTCGGATAGTAGAAGACACTTTCTACTACATTACCTTTTTTGCGACGTTTGTATCGCAAAAAAGCTAGGTCGTATGAATTTGAGTCTTGAGCATCTAGTCTTTCAGTTTCTACTAGCTCCCAATCCTCAGGGGAAGTAAAAGGAAAATACCTATCTCCCTCAAAATCATGATTAATAAGTGTCACGTAAAGTTCTTCAACCTTTGGGTCTGAAATTGCTTCTGCATAAACTGACGATCCGCCGATTACAAAAACTTTGCACGAATCTCTGTTTGCCAGCTCAAGTGCTAGAACAATTGCATCTTCGTAATTATTTCTATAGTAAAGATTCTCGCTGTCTTCCAGGTTCTCTTTACCAGTAATAACTACATTGATACGATTCGGGAGCGGCTTCCCGATAGATTCATAGGTTGCCCGCCCCATAACAACAACATGTCCTGTGGTGATTTGTTTAAACCGCTTCATATCCGCTGGGATGTTCCACGGCAAATCTCCAGACTTGCCAATTACTCTTTGCTTGTCTCGCGCAACAATGATACTTATCATATTGCCACCGGTATACCTTTCATTGCTTGATGTGGGTAATACTCATGAAGCTCAAAGTGTTCTGATCTAAAGTCATGAATATTTTTAATCAACTTGCCTTGCTCGGTAATTTCTACTCTAGGTAGGCTCATGTCAGAACGATTAACCATTTGCCATGCCGCATCTGCTTGGTCCTCGTAGATATGTGCATCGACAATGTAATGAATGTAATCCCCAGCTTGATAGCCGGTAATCTGCTCGAGCATTAGCAACAGGGCGGCATACTGAACCATATTGGAAGGTACTCCAATCGGAACATCGCCGGAACGTTGCATATGATGCAAATGAATTTTATTATTCATAATTCGTACTTGAAGCCAACCGTGACATGGTGCAATTGTTGCTTTATTAATGCGACCTGAGTCGCGCGCAAGTAGTGCGCCATTCCAGGGGCTAACGATATGCGTTCGGTCTCCTGGAGATTCTGCTATCTGGCAAACTAGATGCTCAAATTGATTGTAGCTTGCACCGTTTCTATCGGGCCAATCATGGAATGACCCTCCATAGCTACCAGGCCCAAGATCACCTGCTGAAAGCCCGCGCTTGGAGCATTTTTCTTCGGTAGCCCAAGGCCCCCACCAGCTGCAACCAAATTCTTCGAATTCAGCAAGCGTAGTGGCACCATTAATAAAGGCACATAGTTCGCCAATGGCTCCCTTCCAAAATCCTTCAATATTTCTATTAGTAATACAAGGGAAGCCGTTTTCAAGTTTGAATCTCATCTGAGGAGCTCCAAATAATGTTATAGCGACCGGCCCTTGTCTAGAGGGGACACGTTCGCCTTTTGTCAAAATGCTATAAAGAAGTTCGCGGTATTGTCCATCCGGCTCTCTTGCTTCATATGGTAAATACTTCATGCCAAACCTCCTAGGTTTCTCGGCTCTACCAGGCCAAATTATAACATCAGTATCACTGAGTGTATACAATGGTATAATTAAACTTATGAATGAAATATCGCGACTCACCCAGCAAGAATTATCCAGGCAAAGGAACACCTTAAACCTAATTGCCTCAGAGAACTACCCCAGCCCTAAGGTCCTAAGTCTGCTTGGCTCGGCTTGGAATAATAAATATGCCGAAGGTTATCCTGGTAAAAGATACTACGCCGGTAATGTTAATGCTGATATGCTGGAAGAATTTGTTATAGATAAAGCACTAGAAGTATTTAATGCTAAATCTGAATATGGAGTTAATGTGCAGGTATTGTCGGGTAGCCCAGCTAATGCAATGGTGTATTTTTCAGTCTTAGAGCCAGGTGATATGGTACTTAGCCTAGACTTGGGCAGTGGTGGCCACTTAAGTCACCTTCACTCAACAAGTGCCTACAGAAAGTTCTTTAAACACTCAACCTATACTGTTAAAGAGGGCCGTAGCGGATACGAATTAGATATCGATGACTTCAAGAATAAAATAGAACTGGTTAACCCGAGATTGGTAATCATAGGATTTTCTTCTTACACTAGAAAGTATGACTTCGCAGAGTTTTGCAAAATAGCCCATTCTAATGGTTCATTGGTTTTAGCTGATATATCGCATATTAGTGGGCTGGTGGCGAGTGGCAACCACAGCAGTCCCTTTCAGGCGGATGATTCAGGTGCTGATTTTGTTACAACTACGACCCATAAAACTTTGCGCGGTCCACGTTCAGCTCTATTGTTCGCTAAAAATCAGTATATGGATGCCATTAATAAGACTATCTTTCCGGGCACAAGCGGTGGGCCACACTTAAACCAAATTGCTGCAGTTGGCCAAGCCCTCTTGGAGGTTCTAGGGGAGGACAGCTACCCTGATAAGATTGCATTTAATCGTTATATTGAAGCGGTTTTAAACAATGCTAAGGCACTAGAGGACGGATTGGTAGAGGAGGGGATAGAAATCGTCAGTAAGACCCAAAATCACATCGTACTGGCTAAATTATCAGATAATCACAATAGCCTTGAAGTGCAAGATTTCTTGGAAAAGTCAGGAATAATCACTAATCGCAATTCCGTGCCTAACGATAATAGGTCAGCATGGTCTCCAGGCGGATTGCGCCTCGGGACAGCTGCCCTTACTAGCAGGGGCTTGAATATAGAGAACGCCAATACTCTCGGTCGACTTATCGGCAGCTCAATAAAATCAAACAAGGCCAATAAATTGCGCGACTTTAGTAAAAATCTTGTGAAAGATTTGGCATGGTGGTACGAAGAATCGTAGTAGCCAAAGCTATTGCTAAAAGCTTTCTTATCTGGTAAAATAATCTCGATTACCAAAGATTGTGGCTTTCGTCTAGGACGGATTAATTTGCCTCATGAGGTTATAAATCTTTATAGATTTTCAAACTTTTAAATCTTTGGTCTGACCAAAGATTTTTTGTTTGGTAATCGGCACATTAAATTTAAAGCATCGGAGGATGCCTATGGCAAAATCACGTGAGCAAAAACAGGCTGACGTTACCGCTTTAACTGAAGCCTTCTCGGCTAGTAAAATTGCTGTAATGACTGATTATAGGGGATTAAATGTTCCTGCAATCAATGAATTACGCAACAAGCTACGAGATGCAGAAGTAAGCTACAAAGTGACTAAAAACACTTTGGTAAAAGTTGCCATAAAAAACACAAATCTAAAAGATACTGATGCCTCTATTTTCAATGGCCCAATGGCCATCGCTTTCGGGCAAGATGAAGCACAAACCTGCAAGATTATTGCAGATTTTGCCAAAGAAAATGAAAATTTAGAAATCATTGGTGGTCTAGATGATACGGGAAAAGTTCTGTCTCGAGAGGATGTTATGACATTGGCCAAACTTCCTAGTCGTGAAGTCCTTACTGCTCAAGTGGTCGGCACAATCGCAGCTCCACTTAGCGGATTCGTACGTGTTCTTAATGGTAATATAACTCAATTCATGTACGCACTAAATGCAATACAAGATAAAAAAGGAGAAGCATAAAATGGCAGAAGAAACTGCAAAACAAGAAGAAGTAAAAGAAGAAACTGCAACACCTGCAGAAGAAACAAAAGAAGTTCCAGCTAAATTTAAGTCATTGGTTGATCAGATTTCTGAATTAAGCGTACTAGATCTTTCAGAGCTAGTAAAAGTATTAGAAGATCACTTTGGCGTTAGCGCCGCTGCTCCAGTAGCTATTGCTGCTGGCGGAGCTGCCGCAGGCGAAGAAGATGCTGTAGAAGCTAAGAGTTCATACAATGTATATCTAGCTGCTGTAGGCGACAAAAAGATTGATGTAATCAAAGCTGTACGAGAAGTATCAGGCCTAGGTCTTGCAGAAAGCAAGGCTGTAGTAGATGGTGCACCTACTATGGTTAAAGAAGCTGCTCCTGCTGAGGAAGCTGAAGAAGCCAAGAAAAAGCTTGAAGAAGCTGGCGCAACTATCGAATTACAGTAATTTAATCACTGTCAAATCGCAAAAATAGACCCTTAGGGGTCTATTTTGTTTGGATTTTGTTTGATTCTTTGCTACACTGATAGCAAATTAAGTAATTTATAAAAAAGGTAAACAAAATGAGTGATAAAGATAAACAGCAAACACTACAAAATCTAGCAACACAAATGCAGCTAGCTCAAGACACCATTAAGCAGGTCGAAGAAGAGCTAAAAAAACTCGGAGTTAGCAAGACAGAACTGCCCGAGCCTAAAAAACAAGATATGGTCAAGCCTGGTTCTACTGAATCTGTAGGTAAGATTATTGAAGGCCAGTTCGATGGCCAGAACATGATTGGACCTGACGGCAAAGTCTATCCAGTTCCTGCAAATTATGCTTCAAAATCAAAACTTATTGAGGGCGATACCCTGAAGCTTACAATTGCAGATGATGGAAGCTTTATATATAAACAAATTGGGCCAATCGAGCGCAAAAAGATTATTGCCAAAATGGCTTTAGAGAATGGCCAGTACATTGCCGTTGTGGGCGAAAAGCACTATCGGGTTTTGTACGCTAGTGTGACATATTTCAAGGCTCAGCCAGGCGATGAGGTAACAATTGTGGTACCTGCTGCTGGCGATGCCATTTGGGCGGCGATAGAGGCCGTTATTTCTGCATCCTAATACCTGCAAAATACAAGCCTAATAAGATATAATGAATTAAAAGTGGAGGGTGCTTTGAGTAATTTGGCTTTGTATCGTAAATATCGCTCGGCTGACTTTAGTGAGGTGGTCGGCCAGCAGCACGTCGTAAAGACACTTATTAATGCTATTGGCAACGGCAAGCATAGCCACGCCTATTTATTGACCGGGCCCAGGGGGGTAGGCAAGACGACGATTGCTAGAATCATAGCCAAACAGCTCAATGGACTCAAGAAAGAGGATTCGCTAGCCGACTACTTGGACATAATCGAAATCGACGGAGCTAGTAATCGCGGAATAGATGAAATACGTAGCCTCAGGGAGAAAGTCCAAGTCGCACCCGCAAGTCTAAGCTATAAAGTCTATATTATCGATGAAGTTCATATGTTAACCAAAGAGGCATTCAACGCTCTACTCAAGACACTCGAAGAGCCACCTAGCCATGTGGTTTTCATATTTGCAACAACAGAAGTCCATAAGCTACCCGACACAATAATATCTAGGACGCAAAGATTTGATTTTAAGCCGATACCCCAAAAAGACATGATCTCTCACCTCAGATTTATAGCAGATAGTGAGAATATTAAGATAAATGATGATGCACTTCTGCTAATAGCCCAAGTCAGTAAAGGTGGTTTTAGAGATGCCATTAGCCTGCTCGATCAGCTATCTTCGGTAGGGGACGAAATAACGCTAGAGGTAGTCTCGGATTTTACTGGTCTCCAGGATTCTAAAATAGTAGACGATATATTTGATAGCATTAATAAGGATGATAGCAAGAAAGCCCTAGGGCTAGTTAGGGATTTATCTGCCGGAGGTGCCGATGCGGGACAGCTAGCCCAGCAAATGCTTGACCGTATCCAGGCAAAGCTAGTAGAAGACGATGCCAACCAAACCTTTCTGCTGGGGTTGGCCGAGAATCTACATTGGGCACAAACCAACATGCGCTACTCGGGCTCGCCAGAGCTTGTGTTGCAGGTGGCATTAGCCCGCAAGGGAGGTTTCGCTAAGATTGCAGAAAGCGCTAGTCAGGTGTCCACTCCAGAGGTTGCTTCGACTGTTGATACAAAAATAAAAGTAGCACCCAAAGATACGGGTGTTCAGTCAAAACCAAAGCCTAGTAAAAAAGATGAAGATCTTTTAATTAAATCGCTAAGTGTTATAAAGCACTATAATAATTCATTGTTTGCCGTCCTAAAGGGTGCGGATGTACAGGTTGATGATGAAGAAGTTAAGGTAGTCTGTAGGTTTAGTTTTCATAAGGATCGAATTACCGAACAGCGCAACGCCAGTTTAATTGAAAAAGCATTCGGTAAGGTTTATGGTAGAAACATGCATTTGATTGTTAAGATAGATAGCCGCAACCAGCCAGAAGTAGTCGATGCTCAAGAAGAGCTTGCAACTACCGCAGCTGCAATTTTTGGCGCAGAGGTTATAGATGGCTAAGAATAGAACAGCAAAAGAGCTAATGAAGGCTAAAGTTCCACCACAGAATCCTCAGGCTGAGGAAAGCTTGATAGGGTCATTACTACTAGATAAGGACGCTATTATAAAAATCGCAGATGTCGTTCATATTGATGATTTTTACGTAGATAAAAATGGACTAATTTATGAAGCAATAATAAAGCTTTTTGAGAAGCGCGAGCCTCTCGATGTTATTACTCTGTCTGAGCAATTAGAAAAACAAGGGGCGCTAAAAGAAATTGGAGGATCCAGTTACTTAACAAATTTAGTTAATGGTGTGCCATCAGCGGCCCATGTTGTGAATTACGCAAATATCGTCGCACAAAAGGCCACCTTGCGTAGACTTATTAGCGCTGCCAACCAAATTAACACAATAGCCTATGAAGAAGATGGTCAGCTCGATAATTTGTTAGATAAGGCCGAGAGGACATTATTTGATGTAAGCCAAAAACATCTTAAACAAAATTTTATTTCCATTAAAGATGTTCTGGCCGATAGCTTCGATAGGCTAGACAGCTTACATAAGGACAACGAGAGCTTGCGTGGCATCCCAACGGGTTTCACTGGGCTTGATACTATACTTGCAGGGCTCCAAAAGTCCGACTTAATCATACTCGCAGCTAGGCCAAGTATGGGCAAAACTAGCCTTGCACTTAATATTGCTCAAAATATTGCCACCAAAGAAGGTGTGCCAGTGGGTATATTTAGTCTAGAAATGAGTAAGGAGCAGCTAATTGATAGGATGCTAGCATCGGAGGCTGGCATAGATAGCTGGAAGCTTAGAACTGGAAGCCTGGAAGACAAAGACTTCGAAAAGCTCAATAAGGCCATGGGTGTTTTGGCAGAAGCTCCAATATATATAGATGACTCCGCCATGGCAAATGTTATGGAAATGCGCACCAAGGCGAGGCGCCTACAATCCGAGCATGATCTAGGCCTAATAGTCATCGACTACTTACAGCTAATGAGTGGAGGTTCTTCGGGTTCAGATAATAGGGTTCAGGAAATTTCGGAGATATCGCGTGGGCTCAAGGGCTTGGCGAGAGAACTAAATGTACCTGTAATCGCCCTGTCACAGCTTAGTCGTTCGGTAGAGCAGAGAAGCCCAAAGATTCCTCAGCTTTCAGATTTGCGCGAATCAGGCTCAATCGAACAGGATGCCGACGTAGTGATGTTTATCTACCGCGAGGATTACTATGAAAAAGAAACAGAAAAAAAGAATATTGCAGACATATTGATTAAAAAGCATCGTAATGGCCCAACTGGAGAAGTTGAGCTTTACTTCCAGCCTGAACAGACACTCTTTAAAAATATCGACAGGGTTAATCAATAAGACGTGGGATTTGCTTATAAATCGTTTATA
>CALRAY010000015.1 GCA_943353705.1 Patescibacteria group bacterium UBA4664
CCCAAAATAGAACGGTTGGTTTTAGCGCCAGAGTGCTTGGTGATGCCAAGGCGGCTAAATACATAAATACCCCCCAGACTGCAGTCTATAACAAAAGTACTGCAATCTATGGTCTGTCACAGGCCAAAGAGGGAATCCGCACAAAAGACATGGTTGTAGTTGTCGAGGGTAATATGGATGTCTTAGCGCTCGCTAATGCAGGCTACACCAACGTAGTGGCTAGTAGCGGGACTGCCCTGACTCAGCAGCAACTTAAGCAGCTAACTAGACTAAGTCAAAATATCGCCCTGTGTTTTGATAACGACGAAGCGGGCATAAATGCGACCTTGAGAGCTATAGAAATATCGGACGATACCCAGGCCAATCTTAGTGTAGTTAGCCTAAAAAATGCCAAAGACCCAGATGAACTTGTTAGGCAAGGCGCAAAAAGCTGGCAAGAGGCAGTGGATAGTCGTGAGTATGCCCCAGATTTTTTGATAAATTATGCCAAGGCAAAGTTCGGTGTCACTACTGCACCAGGTAAGAAGCAATTTATGAGCTTTATTCTGCCATTACTAAAAGCCCTCAAGGACGAAATTGAACTGCAGCATTATAATAAAAAAATTGCTCAGCTACTTGGCGTATCTGAGGATAGTATAAAAAAATTAATCCTTTCAGGTGAGGTAAAAAAAGAATATTCTCCTCAAAAGCTCGAGGAGCAAGAGCCACTCCAGGTGGTCGAGCGCAAACTTACCCGTCAAGAAAACTTTGAAAAAGAACTTCTGGAATTGCTGATGTCAGAACCCGAGCTAAGTAGTGCCTTAGATGATTTAGTAGTGGAACACACAAGCGATATGCACCGTCCTATTTTTGAATTTATAAAATCTAACGACAATTATAAGTTCGAAGACTTGTTGAAATCATTGCCTAATCAGGAAAATTATGTTAAAATTCTGTCATTAAAAGGTGAACAACAATATGCCGATTTGACGGCACACGATAAAAGGCTCGAAGCCTTCACCCAGGTTGCAAGGATTGAAGATATAAACAAACAGATAGCCAAGCGCCAGCTAGCCAAACAGCTAGCGCAAGCCGAGGCAGATGGTGACATCAAAAAAACTAAAGAGCTGCTCAGGCAGTACCAAGCACTATTAAACGAGGACTAAATACATATGCCAAAAAAGGCCACAGAACAAGCAGTAGAGCCAGAAAATAGTAATTTTAGTGTAG
Organism: Patescibacteria group bacterium UBA4664; assembly: GCA_943353705.1. Classification (GTDB taxonomy): domain Bacteria; phylum Patescibacteriota; class Saccharimonadia; order CAILAD01; family BJGX01; genus CALRAY01. The sequence continues at coordinate 1,210 of CALRAY010000015.1, forward strand.
AAGTAGAAAAGTTGATTGCGAAGGGTCGCCAGCAGGGCTACGTAACTCAGCAAGAAATTCAAAAAGCAATCCCAGAAGCTGAAGATAGTGTAGACCTATTAGACGAATTATATTCCAAGCTTATCGATAAGGGCATAGATGTCACGGACCAAAAAGATAAATTATGGGAAACCGAACCAGAGGAAGATGTCGAGAGCGCTACGAGCGAAGCGAATATTAAAGATATTGCCGATGATTCAGTGCGACTGTATTTACGAGAAATTGGTAAAATATCACTAATAACTGCCGATGAGGAAGTTTCGCTTGCCAAAAGAATCGAAAAAGGCGATAAGTCCGCCAAAGATGCACTAGCTGAAGCTAATATGCGGTTAGTTGTCAGTATAGCTAAAAAATATATTGGTCGTGGTCTTGATCTGTTGGACCTTATCCAAGAGGGAAACACGGGGCTACTTAGGGCGGTCGAAAAATTTGACTACCATAAGGGATTTAAATTTAGTACCTATGCAACTTGGTGGATTCGCCAAGCCATAACACGCGCTATTGCCGACCAGGCCAGAGTAATCCGTATACCTGTGCACATGGTAGAAACAATCAATAAGCTTATCCGTACTCAGCGGCGTCTCACCCAAGAACTAGGTCGCGAACCGCTACCCGAGGAACTAGCTGCAGAAATGGAAATTGATGTCGATAAGGTTAATCATATTCTTAAAATATCCCAAGACACCACGAGTTTGGATGCGGCAGTTGGCGAGGACGAAGACTCTAGCCTGGGCGATTTTATTCAGGACGAAGACAACGTCAGCCCAGAAGAAGCCGCAACTTATGAGCTCCTAAAAGAGCATATCGACGAAACCTTAGAGCTTCTTACTCCGCGCGAGCAAAAGATTCTACGCATGCGCTTTGGTTTAGAAGATGGACGCAGCCACACTCTCGAAGAAGTTGGGCAAGAATTTGGCGTAACCCGTGAGCGTATTAGGCAAATTGAAGCTAAGGCACTAACTAAGCTTCGTAAACACAAAGACAGCAAGCGACTCAAAGACTATATTGGCTAAGTAGTATTGGGATTGCTTGGGGGAGTAGGATTATTACTATTCCGAGCATTCTATAAGAGTTTTGCGAGAAGCAGCCGGGAGATATCTCTCGGCTGCTTCTTTGTGTTTATCGTATGGGAGCTTGTCGGATAGGTATTTAGGCTTAGGTGGCTTAGGCATATCGCTCGTAGTTAAATTAAATCTTGTTAATTAGTTTAATTGACCACAAATTATCTTATATTTTATAACATAAGGTATAATTTAAGTATGAACAAAAGAAAAAAGCTTGTAATTTTTGATGGTCACGCTTTGGTGCACAGGGGATTTCATGCTATTCCTCACCTCACCACCAAAGATGGCACGCCCACCAATGCCGTCTATGGCTTTACTATGATGATGCTACTAGCTCTGCGTGAGCTTAAGCCAGACTACGCTATTGTTGCCTGGGATGCACCTGGAAAGACTTTTCGGCATGACCAGTATTCAGACTACAAAGCTACTCGCAAAAAAGCCCCAGACGAGTTATATGCACAGATGCCACTTACTAAGGAGCTTGTAGCTGCTTTTAACATTCCACTAATTGAAGCACCAGGATACGAGGCCGACGATATTATTGGTACTCTCGCCAAATCGTATCAAGATTCTCTAGATGTAGTGGTGGTAACGGGCGACATGGATGAACTTCAGTTGGTCTCAGAAAATGTATCAGTCTATACTATGCGAAAAGGCTTTAGCGATACATTTATTTATGACGAAAAAGCAGTCTTTGATAAATATGGCGTCACTCCAGAAGAGTTTATTGTCTACAAGGCCCTGAAGGGTGATACCAGTGATAATATTCCTGGAGTTACGGGTATTGGCGAAAAGGGCGCCACAGATCTAGTTAGTGAGTATAAGACTCTCGATGGAATATATGAAAATATTGAGTTAATTAAACCAGCGCTAGCCAAAAAGCTCGCAGCTGGCAAGGAAAGTGCATATTTGAGCCTTGATCTTTCAACAATAAAGCGCGATGTTGAGTTTGATTTTAAGCTTGCAGATTCAGCCCTGCACGATTACGACAAGAAAAAGGTTTTTGACTTGTTTCACAAGCTAGAGTTTAAAAGCCTACTTGCCAAATTACCAACCCAGCTAAACTCAGAAGATGCTCCCGCACAAGACGCCAAGCAGGGCGGAGTGGAAGCTGCGACAAAGTTTAACCGCGAACATCTCAAGACCGCCAAGTACCATTTAATAACCAAGCTCAGTGAGCTCAAGCAGCTAGCTACCAAACTAAAAGCCCAAAAGGTCTTTGCCTATGACACCGAAACAACCAGCGTAGATGCCATAGATGCTAATTTGGTGGGGGCTTCTTTTAGCTTTCGAGAAGGCGAGGCCTACTATGTCCCACTAGCCCACAGCCAGAAGACCGAAATTGGCTACGACGAGTACTATGAAATTATTGGGCCTATTTTGAGAGACAAGGCGATAGGAAAAGTCGGTCATAATATCAAATACGACTATGTTGTAATGCGACCGCACGATGAGATGGGCTTGGGCCCAATTGTGTTTGATACTATGGTTGCGGCATTTCTAATAAGCCCAATTGGTAGAGCTCAGAGCTTGAGCCAGCTGGCCTACAATGAGCTGGGTATATCTATGATTGAGATTGAAGAGCTAATTGGGACCAAGGGCAAGAGCCAACAAACCTTTGATATGATTGATATTAAACAGGCCTCTCAATACGCCGCTGAAGATGCCGATATTACCTGGAGACTTTATAAGAAGCTAGAAAAGCAGCTAGATTCTATTGGCGAGCTAGCTAGCCTTGCTGCTCAAATGGAGTGGCCACTTATAGAAGTACTGGGCGATATGGAATATCAGGGGGTTGAGTTAGATTCAGAATTTTTGAACAAATTATCAATTCAATTCCACCTAGAGATAGATAAATTACGGGCTAGTATATGGGGTCTTGCAGGTGAGGAATTTAATATTAGCTCGCCAGCTCAGCTGCAGGTGGTGCTTTTTGAAAAACTCAAAATAGACAGTAAGGGCTTAAAAAAGACCAAGACCGGAATAAGTACGGCGGCAAGCGAGCTTGAGAAGCTACGCGGCAAGCATAAGATTGTCGATATGATGTTTGAGTACCGAGAGCTCACCAAGCTAACCAGTACCTATGTAGATGCTTTGCCCAAGCTAGTCAAGCCTAACTCTAGAATTCATACTAGCTACAACCAAACAATCGCCCAGACAGGGCGCTTGAGTAGTACCAATCCAAACCTGCAAAATATTCCTACTCGCACAGAAACCGGTCGAGAGATACGTAAAGCATTCGTGGCATCAAAGGGCAATATTTTGGTGTCTGCAGATTATAGCCAAATAGAGCTTAGGCTGGCAGCAGCGCTGGCCGATGACAAGCCAATGATAAAAGCTTTTGTAGAAGGGGCAGATATTCATACTCTCACTAGTGCTGAGATGTTTGGTATTAAGCCAGAAGATGTTACGCCAGAACAACGCTATGCCGCCAAGGCAATAAATTTTGGTGTTTTATATGGGATGAATACCCATGGGCTGTCTGTGGCCACTGGTTTTGATTACGCCCAGTCAAAAGACTTTATCGACCGTTATTTTGAGCTTCGTAAAGGCGTAGCTCAGTACATAGCTAGTGTTAAAAAATTTGCCCATGACGAGGGCTATACTGAGACAATTTTTGGCAGAAGGCGACCCTGCCCAGATGTGTCCTCGAACAACTACTTGGTTCGCGCGGCTGCAGAGCGTGCCGCTGTGAATATGCCACTTCAAGGTACTGCTGCAGATATGATGAAGCTTGCAATGATAAGTATTCACAAAAAACTACCTAGTGGGGCTAAACTAATTTTACAAATACATGACGAACTCATAGTGGAGTGCCGCAAAGACCAAGAGAAAGCCGTAATTGAAATTATATCTAGAGAAATGATTGCAGTTCATAAGTTTGCAGTACCAATAGAGGTGGGTGTTAAAACTGGCACTAGCTGGGGTGGACTAAAATAAAAGAGCCTAGAAGTTTCTAGGCTCTGGATTCTTTGATATTGTAAGCTTGATTGCTTTGCTTAGAGGACTAGGCCAATAAAAGTTAAGGTCATCGTTAATGCCTATGTTGCTTTCGCAAATAATTTGATTTGATGATTTTAGGTATGAATAATACCCAAAAAGATCCCCAAAGCCATCGAATGAAAACATTAAAATATGGTGTTTTCTTATAAAGTAGACCAGATACTCATTTCCTAATCTATCAACATGAGAAATGTTTTGTTCGGTATTCCTACCATGGAAACGCAGTCTACTTATCATGTCATTTAGAATATCGATGGTATGCTTACTATCATCGAAAGGTGCTATTGCCCTAGCTTTGCGCATATTCTCTCCTGGTACGAGTGTATGAGATTAGATTAGCTAAAAATTAAAATAATATCAAGTAAAAAGTTCCTCAAGGCTACGATGAGCCCAGAGGAACTTATGTTGGTGGGTAGTAATTTGCCACCGTGTGCGTAAATTTAAATGGTAATGATTATATAAATAACAAGCATTGCGGCAACGACAATTAAGGCAGAACCAAGTAGTCCATCTCGAATCTCTTTTTTTGTGTTTGTCTTCATTTTTTCATCTTTCATTTGGCCGGTTCAAGCCTGGCACGCGAGCCGGAGGCAAGATTGATATACTATAATATTAATAACACTAAGTCAAATATTTTTGGTAGCCCATTTTATACTGGTATAATACTCCTATGCCAGAATTACCAGAAGTAGAAACAGTACGATTGGGCCTCCAAGAATTCTTGCCCGGCCAAGCCATATTATCTATAAACACAGACTGGGCCAATAGCTTGCCGATTGCAGATGAGCTGATTGAGAATTACCTACTCAACGCAAAAGTAGAGTCTGTTAAGCGTCGAGGTAAATTGATTATTATGCCTCTCACCAGCAAGTATAGCTTGCTAATTCATCTTAAAATGACTGGCCAGCTAGTATATAGGCCAAATAGTGGCAAGGGATTTGGAGGCGGACACCCAAGTGATAGCCTAATAGATAAATTACCCAATAAATCTACCCGTGTAACAATTAAGCTAAGTGACGGAATATTATTTTTTAACGATCAGCGCAAGTTTGGCTGGGTAAAACTTGAAAAATCCCAGGGATTGTACCGTAACAACGCCTTTTTGAGTAAGCTTGGGCCTGAACCACTGGAGGATAGCTATACATTTGAATTGTTCAATGCTGCTATCCAAAGACACCCCAATACCAGCATAAAAGCAGCCATATTGGACCAGACAGTACTGGCGGGGGTCGGAAATATCTATGCTGATGAATCCCTATTTGCTGCACGTATCCACCCACTTACAAAGGCGGGCCTTGTAAGTACTATAAAGCTAAAGCGACTCTACAAATCTATTCGCGAAGTAATGAGCTTAAGCATATCTCTTGGTGGAAGTAGCGATCGCAACTATGTTGATGCAAAGGGAAACAAGGGAAGCTACCTGAAGTTTGCTAAAGTGTTTCGAAAGGAAGGTAGTCCTTGCCCTGAGTGTGGCGGAGTAATTAAAAAAATTCGGGCCGCAGGCCGAGGCACACATATATGTCCGCGCTGCCAGAAGTTAGTTAAGCCAAAATCTTGATTAAATCAATCCGTAGCGGATGTGCTTAGACTCACGGTCATAGGCTATACTTAAGGCTATGATTATATATTTATATGGCGATAACAGTTTTGGTATCAGCAGACAAATTAAGCTGATAAGACAAAAATACCTAGATAGTACTGGTCCAGAAGGAGACCTTGAGAATATCGATGTGGCCGAAAGGGGCATAAATGCCTTACTCGGTAGACTCTCAGTGATGCCGATGTTTGTTAGTAGTAGGTTGATAATTGCTGGCAACCTTACAAAGGCCAAGCCAACACCTGAACAAATCGATGAAATAATTAACGCTACCTCCGAATCAACAAATCTAATTATTGCAGATTCAAAACCAGATAAGCGGACAGTAATTTATAAAAAGTTATCCAAATTAAAGGGGGCTAAGGAATTCAGGAATATCAGTGGCAGTGAATTATCTAAGTGGGTTATCGCTGAAATACAAAAGCATAATGCCAAGATTGCACCAGCAGATGCTAAGTATCTAATAGATGTAGTCGGGGAGAATCAGTGGACTTTAAGTAATGAAATAGATAAGCTGGCAAGCTATAGTAGTCAAGTAACTAGAGCCACTATCGACGAGCTGGCAGTCCCAGGCCTAGAGAATAATACATTTATCCTTACTGAGGCCTTAGCGAAGAAAGATCTACCCAGAGTTCTGAAGTTATATAAAAATATTAAGCTCCAGGGCTACGCCGACCAGCTAATTTTGGGTGCAATTACTTTTCAGTATAGAGCTATATTGCTTTCCGTATTAAACAATAGTGAGCTAAATAGGGCATATAAAATGTCGCCCTATGTGCTAGATAAGACACGTTCGCTAGCGGCAGGCTATACTATCGATGATGTTAAGAGGGCCTATAAGATTATCGCTTCAGCTGACTTAGCGACAAAGAGCGGCGAACTCCCTGCCGGCGAGGCTATGAATGGCTTATTTTATGGTCTGTGCAGTATCTGAGAGTCTAAAGACAGACATATAGGCCGGGTGCAGCTTGACGTGTTTAAATATAAAATTTGGCCAATAGGGCATATAAGATTCTTGCAATAATTCAAAGCCTGCATCGGTGAATAATTGCTTTACTTCATCGCCAGTAGGTCTATAAACATGAGTCGGGTCTGCCGCATAAGTCTTAGAGTAAAGCCATTTTGAAAAGGCGTTGTTTATAGTTGGCAAATGTATGATTACAAGGCCATCTTTATTGAGTAATCTTTTTATGTTTGCTATTCCCAGGCCCGGCTTGCCGAGATGCTCGATGACATTTATGGCTAAAACCAAATCAAACTTATTCTTAATTTTAATCGGCTTTAAAACATCCATTTGGCTAACATTGAATTTTGGATTGCGTTTTTTTGCTACATTTACAGCTTCAATAGAAATGTCTGTGCCATATATTTGATTGGCATTAGCAAAGCTATCCATAAGGTATCCATAGCCACAGCCGATATCAATCACTGAAGCGTTGGTTAGTGGCTTTTGGGAATATTTATTAAAAAGCTCAACAAAAATCCCGTCTCTTAATTTATCGAAGCGGGATTGTTTGAATTGGCCATTTTTATCTGATTTATAAACTAAGGAAAAGTATTCTTTAGACTGCTTGGCTCCAGCCTTAGATTGCTTAGACCCCATAGAAGAATTTATTTAGCAGATTTTTTAGCAGGAGTTGGTTTTTTAGTAGCTGGCTTCTTGGCAGCAGGCTTCTTGGTGGCTACTTTTTTAGCAGCAGGCTTCTTAGCAGCGGCTTTTTTTGTGCCTGGCTTGCTTGGGTTCTCAGATCCAAAGGGCTTAGATGCAACAGAGTTATAGCTCTTAGTTAGTCGGCTCTTTTTCCTGGCAGCAGCCTGTTTTTTGATCACGCCCTTGCGCACAGCTCTATCAATTTCCTTGATAGCTGCAATCAAGTCTTCATTGCTTTTGACTTTTCCGGTAGCAAGCTCGTCGCGCACAGCTTTAAATTTGAGCTTAACAGAAGATTTTACGCTAACATTGTATGCTTTGCGCTTTTTTTCTTGTTTGGCTCGCTTGATTGCTGATTTGATTACTGGCATGTCTAAATATGTCTTTCTAAAAACTTAATAAGCAGTAGTATAGCTTATTTAGTCATATCTGTAAAGACTTTAAGACTAGCTATATCTAAGCATTGACAAACAATATAAAACTAACGTATAATAATATTAATCCAGTAAGCCCTTTAGTGGGCCTGCAGGCCGCAACTAGCAGACAAGGGGATGCCATGAAGTGTGGCGGAGATTACATATAATTAAGTTATTTATGTGATTTAATAAGCACAGATGAAGCGAAGACTAAGCACAGATTTCCCCAGCAAAGACTAAGCAAAGATTTGGTACAGATTTCCCCAGCAAAGATCACGCACAGACTAAGCACAGACTAAGCACAGACTAAGCACAGATCAAGCAAAGACTTCCCAGGCACATACTCCCCTAGCCACACAGGCTAGAAGTTTTGCAGAGAATAGTAAATTCTCTTTACCTTGCTGAGATGCAGGGTTTTTTTTACACGAAATTATGAATGAAATATCTAAATTAGCCATTGAGCTACAATCTATAGGTCTAAATGATAAGCAAGCCAAGGTATATCTCGCATTGCTGTTTTTAGGTCCAAGCCGAGTGTCTGCGGTAGCCAAGCAGGC
>CALRAY010000016.1 GCA_943353705.1 Patescibacteria group bacterium UBA4664
TCCAGGTATAATTAGTGCAGCGAAAAATCCAATGACTATCACCATAACTACTACGTCTAGTATCGTGAAGCCAGCGGGCTTATTTGAGAATCTTTGTCTTAATGAAAACATGATACAGCTATTGTATAACCCTTATGATTTGTAGGTCAAGCCTGATGTCGCACATGCTTGCTATTTTTTTATGACTATCTAGAATGGCCCAATGAAGAAGTTCTATTCCGTACTTATAGCACTAATGCTAATATCGTCATTTGCTTTTGCAATGCCAGCGCTGGCAACTGAAAAATCAATATTAATTAGCGAAGTGCAGACCGGAACAGAGATCTCTGCTAGTCAAGAATTTGTTGAGATTTATAACAATGGTATTAATTATCAGGATATATCCGGTTGGACATTTTACTACAAATCACAAGCAGGAAGCACCTGGGTAAAAAAGGCTACCATACTAAGTAAAATACTTGAGCCAGGCAGCTTCTACGTATTTGCTTCTAACTTACAATCAGATGTTAGCTACTCAAGTACGCTAGCTCAATCGGGTGGAAATATACAAATAAGAGATAAAACTGGAGCTGTAGTTGATCAATTCGGCTGGGGTTTAGCTAATTCTGCATTAGGTCAGCCTGCCAGCGAATCTGAGGCGGGACAAAGCATGTATAGGATGTTTGATTTTGATAATAATAGAATGTTCAATTCGGATGATAATTTTAATGACTATGATGTTGCAAAAAATCCCAGCATGGGTGCTCTTCCTGAAAAAATATTGCCTGAGCTAGACCTAGATCCGATAGAATATTTAAAATTAGAATTGAGTGAAATCTTTCCAGATCCTGAATCTCCACAGAGTGATTCGGCAGATGAGTTTATAGAGATTTTTAATCCTCAGGCAAGCGACATTTCGCTTTCCGGATGGAAACTAAAGGATGAGTCGGGTGCAGAATTTATCATAAAAGATAGGATAATAATTTCAGGTTCAAGAATATCTATTCCAGTTGGAGAATCTAAAATAGTATTAAATAATACAGGTGACTCTATCCAGCTGATTAATCCGAGCGGGGATATTGTGGATGAATCCGCTAATTATGGCGATGCCAAGGAAGGTTTGAGCTGGATAAAAATAAATGGTCAGTGGCAATGGTCGGTAGGTGCCACACCTGACCAGCCAAACTCGGAGGCATACTCCGTCCTACCAACTAGCGCCAGTGCAGCTGTTAAAAATGTTAAAAAATCAACGGCCAAGAAGACATCATCGGCTAAACCTAAAGCAAGCAAAGTGAAATCATCTAAGTCAAGCACTAGTAAACCACTTGCACCAGTTCAGGCCAGTAAAAATCAAGGATCGAATATATGGACTTGGTTGCTACTTAGTGCAGGAATCGCTACCATAGGGTATGGAATATATGAATACAGAACAGAAATTCAGCTTCAATTCAACAAGCTTAGATCAAAGTTTTAATCTCGGAACTAAACTTGCCAAATTAATCCATCCGCCAATTCTTATTGAATTAGTCGGCGATCTTGGTGGTGGAAAGACCGCACTCGTAAAGGCAATTGCCAAAGGCTTAGGTATAACCCAGACAGTCACTAGCCCTACTTTTAATATTCATCGGGGCTACGAAGCACCCTCTGGAATTCGCTTAGAGCACTTCGACCTCTATAGATTAAACGACGATGAAATCGTAGAAAACGAACTACAAGATAGCTTAGCCAGCTCAAATACGATAGTCTGTACCGAATGGGCTAATCATTTCAGTAAGCATATGGCCGAAGATAGGCTAATGGTGGAGTGCCACTATATAGACGATAATACGCGGCGCTATGACTTTACCTCAACCGGGCCGATATCTTCCAAGATAATAAATGGACTTAAGCAATGATACTAGCGCTCAGATCCGACAAGCCAGAGGCAGAGCTATATCTATTTAATGATGGCAAAAAAATAGCTGAAATAAAATGGGAGGCTCATCGTGAGCTTGCCGATACACTTCTAAGCAAGATAAAAGAAATTTTAGTAAATAATAATGTCGCTGACAACGAGATAACCGGAATTATCATGCATACTGGCGAAGGGTCTTTTACCGGTCTGCGCATCGGAACGACTGTTGCCAATGCTATGTCCTATAGTTTGGGTGTTCCAATCGTTGCGACAGAAGGCGACAATTGGATAAGTGAGGGTCTCGGCAAAATTACAAGCTCGAAGCCAGGGGATTTAGTAGTACCAAAGTATAATGCCGAGCCAAATATCTCTCAGCCCAAAGACTCTTAAGCTTGAATATAGGCCCAAATAGTTGTTAAATAGTAGTAGTCTTATATTGTTATTTAGAATTTAATTTATGAAAATCAGTTTTTACTTTAATACGGGTGAAAACAACTACTTAGAAAGGTAGGTGTTTATGGAAATACTCTTTGCAGTACTTGCCTTAGCTATAGGTGGGGGAGCTGGCTATGGTGCTAATTCCTATATCTCAAAACAAAAAGCTTCTGATGCAGACTCAAAAGCCAAGAAGCTTTTAGATGATGCCAAGGAAGAAGCAAAAAATAAAGTCTTAGATGCCAAGCATGAAGCCGTCAAAATTAATGCTGAATTGAAACAAGAAGAACGCGAAAGGCGAAATAAAATTGATGCTTCAGAAAAGCGCGTAGCTGACCGTGAGACGCTACTAGATAATAAGCTCGATCAAATAGAGAAACGCACTGAAGCTCTGGGCAGATCTGAAAAAGAGATTGAAGCTATTAAAGAGGAGATTCGGGGAATTAGAACTCGCCAAGAAAATAATTTAGAAAAAATAGCCAAGCTTAAAAAAGAAGATGCTCAAAAGAAACTTATGGAAATGACCGAGCGCGATATCAAAAATGATTTAGTAGAATACATAGAGAAAAGAAAGCGCGATGCGACTGAAAATGCTGATGAAATAGCCAAGGACATTATGTCTCAGGCAATGGAGCGTCTAGCTACCGGCACAGCATCGGAGCGCACAATTAGCACAGTGGCAATACCCAACGAAGATAAGGGGAAGATTATCGGCAAGGAAGGCCGTAACATTCAGACCCTTGAACGCCTTACGGGAGTAGAGATTATTATAGATGAGAGCCCAGGTGTAATTACTATATCTGGCTTTAACCCTATTCGCCGCCAGGTTGCCAAAAAGGCTCTAGAGGCGCTGGTTAAGGACGGCCGAATCCACCCAGCCAAGATAGAAGAAACTGTCGAAAAGGCTCAGAGAGAAATCGACGAAGAGGTAAAGGTTGCCGGGGAACAGGCTGCCCGTGAAGCTAAGGTACTAGGGTTGCCATCAGAAATATCAAAGACTATGGGAATGCTAAAGTTCCGTACTAGCTATAGCCAAAATGTATTGCACCACTCTGTCGAAATGGCCCACTTAGCCGCAATGATTGCCGATGAAATTGGCGCCGATGTACAGGTATCTCGCACGGCTGCATTTTTGCATGACCTTGGTAAGGCAGTTAGCCATGAAGTAGAAGGCAAACACCACCATATTACTGGCGATATGATGCGCAAGGCCGGTTTCGATGAAGCCACCACCCATGCGGCCGAAGCGCACCATGACGATATAGAGGCTACTACGCCAGAAGCTCTGATAGTCAGAGTAGTCGATGCATTAAGTGGCGGTCGGCCAGGAGCTAGGGGCGATAAGCTAGAAAACTATGTAAAACGCATGACTGATTTGGAAAATGTCGCTAATGCGTTTAGTGGAATCAAAAAAAGTTATGCGATAAGTGCTGGTAGGGAGATTCGAGTATTTGTGGATCCCGAGGAGATAGATGACCTCTCGGCTATAAAATTGGCTCGTGATGTAGCCACTAAGATTGAGGCATCCCTAAAGTACCCGGGAACAATTAAGGTAAATGTAATTCGCGAAACTAGAGCAGAGGAGTACGCTAAATAATGAAAATATCACAAGAAGAAATTAGAAATAATAGAAGAGTAAAAATATGAAAATTTTATACATAGGCGATATAGTCGCAAAAATAGGCAGACGGGCAGTAGGGCAGGTATTGCCAAAGCTCAAGGAAGAAAGGCAAATTGATTTCGTAATTGCACAATCCGAGAATATGAGCACTGGTAATGGCATATCTAAAAAATCCATTAAGGAAATGAAGGATGCAGGAGTAGATTTCTTTAGTGGTGGTAATCATAGCTTCAAAAAGCCTGAAGGTGTGGATATGCTTAATGATCCAAGCGAGCCGATAATCCGCCCCGCAAACTATCCTGGCAAAACTCCGGGTCGAGGTTGGAAGATTGCCGAAACACCATTTGGTAGAATATTAGTCATTAATTTGCTTGGCCAAACTTTTAATGGCCCACTATTAGACCACCCCCTAAAAGTAGTAGATGCAATACTCGAAGAAAATAAGGATGAAAAGCTAGCTGCCACCATAGTTGATTTGCATGCTGACTTAACATCTGAAAAAGTAGCGATTGGGTTTTACCTAGATGGTCGAGTGAGCGGAGTTGTTGGTAGTCATATTCATGTAAGCACCGCCGATGCAAAAGTTCTTCCTGGCGGAACTGCGCATATTAGCGATGTTGGTATGACAGGCCCAATAGATTCCGTGCTTGGTGTTAAAAAAGAAATTATCATCGAAAAGTGGCTCAATCAATTGCCAAACAGATTTGATTGGCCTAAAACCGGTATCGTGCAATTTAGCTCTGTCCTAATTGATGTCGGTAGCGATGGCAAAGCTAGGAGTATTGAACAGATATTAATAAACACTGAGGTAAATTAATGATAAAGCCCGAGCTAATACAGGCCATAGCTAACAAGACACGAATTCCAAAAAATAAAATTGAATTAGTAGTAGATACTATGCTAGATACAATTGTTAATGAAGTTAAAGATGGCGAGAAGGTGCTGATTAGCGGATTCGGAGTTTTTCATTTGACTCAGCGCAAGGCAAGAAGCGGTATTAATCCAAACACTAAAGAAAAAATTCAGGTAGAAGGAATGCAGCTGCCTAAGTTTAGGGCAGGCGAAAAGTTTAAAAGAGCCGTTCGCAATAAAAAATAAACACTATAATATTTGCGGCATAAGCTCTATAATATTTCTATGATTGGACCCGTGGTAGACCAAAAATTATTAGATCAAATAAGAAGAAGCAAACAAAAGCTAGACACCTTTAAGGACATGGATGAAGGTCTTAAAGGTTTTATTTTACTGAAATTATCTAAACCAACCCGCCAAAAAATAATGAAAGGCTTAGATAACTATGAATTAGTAAAAATACTCAATGGTCTAGACCCCACCAAAGCAACTAGCTTGCTTCATGACCTGTCAAAGCTCAGAGCGAGACATATTACTAAAAAATTAGATACTGACACGAAAGAAAAAGTAGAACTACTGCTTAGTTTTAACCCAAAGACTGCAGCCGGGCTCATGAACCTGGACTATGTCGTAGCTACGCCAGGGACGCATTTTGAAGATCTTTCAAGAAGTATACAGGAGCATGAAAAGCAGACTGGTAAATTCCCTTCAATTCTTATGATAGACGACGGTAAGTTAATCGGTGAGCTACCAGGGCACGTATTAGCGCTACATACTGGTAAAGAAAAAATTGATAGCTACATTAAAAGGGTGCCGCATATCCGCTATGATAATGATGAACATCAGGTGGTTGACTCATTTTTGAAGCATCCTCATGATAAAGTTATTGTATTAGATGAAAACGACGACATCCTAGGTGTGATTCATTCAGATGATTTGCTAGCCTTGCTCGATAAAAGACGAGCCACCGATCTCTACGGACTGGCTGGTGTTAACAAGGAAGAAGATGCTAACGACGGGCTTTTTACTAAAGTTAAACACAGATGGGCATGGCTAATAATTAATCTTGGAACTGCTTTTTTAGCGGCATCAATTGTGGGTATGTATGAAGGTACGATAAGTAAAATTACTTTGCTAGCTGTATATATGCCAATTGTTGCAGGAATGGGTGGTAATGCAGCCACCCAGACCCTCGCGGTAACTGTCAGGGGTATTGTCATGCAGCAGATAAGCCTAAAAAATTCATACAAATACATCGCCAAAGAAGTTGGCGCAGGCGTTATAAATGGAGCGATTAATGGAATATTGGTGGCAGGCGTAGCTGTGTTTATCAATAAAAACCCTATGCTTGGTTTAGTACTTGCCATAGCGATGATTTGTAATTTGTTCATTGCGGCTTTTGCTGGCGCACTGATTCCACTAATAATGAAAAAGCTCGGCAAGGACCCTGCAACATCCGCGACGATCTTTATTACTACCTGTACTGACGTCGGAGGATTCTTTATATTCCTAAGCCTTGCTAAAGCCTTGCTCGAGTAGGTAGACAATGAAAAAAGAAAAATTACAGCTAGATCAAGAAAATAAAAGTGGCATGGAATCTGTCCGCGAAATAAATAATAGCTCTAAAGCTAAAAAGAAGTTATACAAAAAACCATTTTTTTGGGTGCTAACTCTACTTGCACTCATAGCATTAGGCCTAGCCATATTTGCAGGTGTTTATATGCTTGCTCAATCCAAAAATAAGCTCGAGGTTACCAACGGATGGAAGTCTGTAGTCGATGAAAATAAAGTAGTCCAAGGTTTGGCCGATAAGGTTACCAATCAAGAATCTTTTGATCTGTACAGAGCAGAGCTAAATAAGCTCAAAAATACGCTGGAGAGCAATTATAGCAAATCTCAAAAACTCTCATTCAGGGCTTCCGATGTTAAGATGTATCAATTATTTCTCAAGGATTACTCCGTATATATCGTAGATAATATACAATATGCTGAAAAAATAAATGATTTCACTCAGGATGCAGCTGACTCACTTAAGGATAAAGGTATATTGGTTAAGAATTCAGCAACCAATTTTAAGAATAATAATAAATACATAAAAGATGAAATGCCTAATTCGGCATTTGAAGTTCAGAATGTGCTTTTGGAGGCCAATAAGCTAATCCTTTCGGACTCCTTGGCATCTAAGGCTAGACAGCTTGCAGAGCAGACCGCAACCGCAAAAGACCTAGAGGACAGTAAGGCCAGCGAAAATACAGCAGGTAGCTTCCTGAACGCTTACCTGGCAGGAAATGCACCACTGATTCGCCAATTTATGACAGCGGCCTTCCAGAAAGAGTACGATTTTGAGCAACTTACTTATGAGGCCAGAGCAACAGCTTACCCTGCTAGCTTTAGGATCCTAACAAACCAAAGAATCGAAGCAGGAAAATATAAGGATCAAGCAAATGTATTATTCAAATATCGGAATGGCTCAAATCAGTATACGATTGGCTATGAAATGAATATAATATTTGAACCAGAATCTTCTAAGTGGCTAGTTAATAGTATTTCGGAAAGAAATAGTTTTTAGTCATAATTATAAAAGACCGAATTAATCGGTCTTTTATAATGGGGCGAGTGATGGGTCTTGAACCCACGACCTCCTGGACCACAACCAGGCGCTCTAACCAACTGAGCTACACCCGCCACGGCGTCAGACAACTACTTGCAGTCTACACATAATTTTAACAAATTCTGTTCCGGCTTCCGTAGCTTGTCTTCTTTTCGATGTAACAAATAGCTTAGCGGCTTGGTTTGTTCCATCGTGGAAGAAGAAAAGGTAAGGGGTTTGGTTTATCGAAAATTGTAAAAGTAAAACTTGGACACATCATATGCACATGGTGCCCCCGGCAGGATTCGAACCTACGACCTACGGTTTAGAAAACCGTTGCTCTATCCAGCTGAGCTACGGGGGCATAGAACTATTATAGCGTGCAAATGTATATAAATTAATCCCGGCAAGCGGGATTTAATTCTTATGGAGCGGGTAGCGGGGATCAAACCCGCATCTCCTGCTTGGAAGGCAGGAATAATAATCATTATACGATACCCGCAAACAGAAAGGACGCACAAAGTGCGCCACTTTACTGGATCAAACTGAAATAAATCAATTTGGGATATGAAAAGAAATATAAGGTACAAGGGCTAAATAATAATCGCCTAACTCCCAAATTATATACTAATAAATATATAAAGGCAATACTGCAAAATTTTCAAATTTGTCACATCATACTTTATCTGCAATAATTATATTTATGAATATAGGAGGCAGCTATTAAAAAATATTTAGCAATAATACCAGCAACGGTCATGAACTTTGCTTTTGTACATGCTCAAGAATCCACATATGTAGAATGGGCCAAACCCCCAAATGTTGACACCTATAATACAGCTAGCATGGCGCTACTTATCGTGGTTGGATTAATCATGCTTGCTACGGTTGCATTTGTAATATTTACTTGGGTATTTTGGATAATTATGTTGGTAGATGCTATCAATCGCAAAGATTGGGACCATGAAAATGATAAGCTAACATGGCTACTAATAATGGTGCTCACAGGAATTATAGGTTCTGTCATATATTACTTCATGGTTAAGCGTAAATATCGCAACAAACATAAGTAAATTTGATTAATTGGCCTATAATGTGGAATACTATAGTTAATTAAATAAAATAGGAGGTTTAAAATGAAAATATCATTAAAATACGCATCTGGAGCCGGTGTAATTGCTTCACTAGCCCCGCTAGCCGCTAAAGCTCAGAACTATGACGATGGATTTACCACAACCACAGCAGACAGCACAGCAAGCGCTGGATTGGCAATTGGTTTTTTGATTGTTTGGGGAATATTTTCTATTATAGGTATCGCCCTATTTATATTCTGGATATTTATGCTAGTAGACGTATTTAAGCGCACAAACTGGCAGGACGATGGTCAAAAAAATTTATGGAAGATAATACTAATAGTATCGTTGTTCATCGGACTATCCGGTATAGATTCAATTATTTATTACTTTGTAGTAAAAAAACCCCTAGATAAGGCTGGTAAAACTCCACCTTCTACTCCACAGGCTCCACAAGCCCCATCCCAGACCCCTCAAGCCTAAGCAGGCTTTAGCAGTATAGAAACATAATTATTTTGGTGCCAACGGGCTCAAAAATGATTATATAGGCTAGAAAAATAACTAAAAATATGTTAGAATAATCTGGTTTAGCGCCC
>CALRAY010000017.1 GCA_943353705.1 Patescibacteria group bacterium UBA4664
CTAGCTTCGCTTCGATGCCACCCAAGTCATTACTGCAACAGCAGCCACCCAATTGGGTACGATAATAAATAGACTTGTTAAGCTGTAGCCGTAATAAACCATGGAATAATAATAGGCCAACACTAAATATAAAACATAAGGAAAATAACTAAATAATCCCTGCCAAGTATTTGGTATGTAGCTTCCTCTGACTTTTTTAAACCATTTTTTATTAGTTTTACTCATGGGTCAATTGTACAATATTCTTATGGCAAAAGCTAAATATATATTTTTCTAATTAACTCTAAAGCTGACTTCATTGCGCCTAATAAAGCCAGGCTTCCATGGCGAATCGTAGCGCGATAACACTGCCCCGCCTTTAATTGCGATGTTATTTTTATTAGCCCAATTTTTTAAATCTTCAATTTTAGATTCTACTTTTTTATCGGCCGTATATCCCGAAAAACTTAAAACGATTGCTTTGTGCTTAGGAACTTCCTCCAAGCTAACATCCTTATTGTTGGGGGTTGGTATATTAGTCATTGAATAATTAGATGGCATGGTAAATGATACCTTGTAATAATTGCCGGATTTTGAGGTATCTACCGGTGCAGTCATAGGTATCTGCTCGGATTGTTCGGTACTAACGGGTGCGGTCATTTTGATCTTATTTCTTTTGGTATTATTGCCGAATATATAGTCTGCAAGTGGTCCAAATCCATGGCTCCCCGCGGATCCATAGTTATCTGCAGCTACTTTTACGTTAGCTATAACATAGCTTTGGTATTCTCTTAATTCAATATTATTTTCTTTTTTTATAACTTTATAATTTGGTATTTCGATTGCCATGATTTAATCATATCAAATTAATCTGATATAATTCATATATTAACAAAGGAGTTTATATGGAGAAGCAAACCGATTCGCAGATGACAGTAATAAAAATAGTACGAGGAATTACATATGTAGTCTATGCTTTTACCATGATAGCCGTAATTAGTTTGTCTGTTGCTTTTTTCTTGCTGCTATTTGGGGCTAATTCAGAAACACCATTCGTGAAGTTCGTGTATCAAATAGCCTATGATTTTGGGCAACCATTCAGAGGAATATTTCCGACTCGATCCATAGGCGAAACTGGATACTTCTCTGCCTCTGCGCTATTTGCGATTGTCATGTATCTTTTATTTGGCGCCGGAATAAGTGCTCTTATAGCTTACATTAATCTCAAGATGGCCAAACACCAAGAAGAGCTTAATAAAATTGAGTTTAGGAATGTAAAAAAATAACTGATATATTTTAAGACTTAGAAAGACCAGGATATAATCCTGGTCTTTTTTTATTCGGATAAGATAATTCCTTCACCCGTGGCATGATAATATATTTTTACAAACCGCTCTTTGGCTATATTATTCGAACCAGGCAAAATGATATCACCTATAACTAACATCCAAGAGGGGCCATTTTGGTCTATCACTTTGGCAGAACTAATTACCCCACCAATAAGCTTAGCAATAGATTTACCAGATTTTGGCAACACCTCAAAGTATACGGTCTTTGGGTATCCATCAGCCAAGCATAGGCTCACAGCAATTTGAAAAGGGGTTGGCCCACTAATCACCTTACCAAAGCCTGTTAGAACGCTAATGTATTCACGACTCGAATTCACTTTTTTACCCCCGCTGTAAAAGGTTCCTCCAGATTAGGATTAAGCTAATAATACAACTTAGTAGGTATAAGTCAACTAAAATTCTAACAGATCTGGGCGATTTTTCCTGGTCTTCATGACTGCTTCAGACTTTCGCCAAATGTGAATTTTTGAATGATTGCCGCTAAGCAACACTTCCGGGACTTTAATTCCTCTATACTCTTCTGGGCGTGTATATTGTGGGTATTCAAGCAGACCCTGCGAAAACGATTCATCGTATTGACTTTGACTACCCCCCAAAACTCCTGGAATCAAGCGAACTATTGCATCAGCAATAGTCATGGCTGGCAATTCACCGCCCGTCAAAACATAATCGCCTACGGATATTTCGGCATCAACAAGCTCCATAATCCGCTCATCGAAACCTTCATAATGACCACACAGAATAATGATATTATCTAACTTACTTAATTTTTTAGCGGATGTTTGATTAAAAGCCACTCCCCTTGGTGTCGTCATAATAACTTTGGCATTAGCCATTTTAGATTTTAGCGCATCAACTGCTTCATAGACAGGCTCTGGTTTTAAGACCATACCAGCACCGCCGCCGTATGGCGTATCGTCAACCTGACTTCTTGGACCAAGGCCATATTTGCGTAAATCAACTACTTCAAATTCTACAAAATCCTCTTTCTGGGCTTTCCACATCATGCTTGAGCCTAGGATTGGTTCGAACATATTAGGGAACAGTGTAACTATAGCAATCTTCATATAATTATTATTGGATTATTTATTGTTAAGACTAAATGTCTATGTCTAAATCTTCCAGCCCTTCACGTGCTTTAGAACTGACATTATCTATACTAGTATCTACCTCTGGTTGTTGGGTGTCAGAGGGAGCAACTGCAGGCCTATCTTCTCCTTCTGGCTCAATAATTTTAAGATTAAATCTAGCATCGTGCTTGGCACCCATCACTCGAAGTAGAGTACGGATTGCCTTGGCAGTAGCCCCAGCTTTACCAATAATTTTGCCCATATCATCTGGGCTTACTGTTAGTTCGAGCAAAACACCCCTCTCATCAACAGTTCTGTTAATTACTATATCATCTGGGCTATCGACAATTGCACCTACTACGTATTCTAGAAATTCCTGATCTTTTTCAGCCATTTTGATTCTCCTTAATTTAAAATACAGCCTTATTGTAGCAAATAGGCTGTATTTTTGTATATATTACGATGCTAAGCTTTGTCTTCTGCTTTGTCTTCTGCTTTGTCTTCTGCTTTGTCTTCTGTCTTTTCGGCAGCCTTGGCTACATCTTCGGTAGCTTCTTTTTGATCTACTGCAACTTTTTCTTCAGTTGCTGCAGTCTCTGGATCATCTATTGACTGTTTTTTATCTTCAACCGATTCGCTTGGAGCAACAGAGGTTGGCTTTACTGCATCATTATCGGTGCTTTCTTCTGCTTCATTCTTGGACTTCTTGAATCTATCATGTGTTTTAGCCCAGCCAGGTGTGGCAACTCCTTGATGCTGTAATATCCTCAAGACTCTGTCTGAAGGCTGAGCTCCGCTGGAAAGATATTTTTCAATCAATTCTGTATTTAGTTTTACTTCCTTAGTGTGTGGATTATAAGTCCCCAAGATATCCAAAAACTTACCGGTCGAAGCTCTACGCTTGTCGGCTGCTACTATGCGATACACTGCTTGCTTGACTCGTCCACCACGAGCTAATCGAATTACTACCATTTTTTCCTTTACTTTATAGATGTATTTTTAGAACAATACGATTGATTATACCTGTAAACAACCTGTTATGTCAATATATATTTACGTCTTAGCTTCGAGAGGGAAAGAGCCCAATTCTACGCGTATTATACTAGATTCATTATTGCCGCTCGTCGTAACACCCAAGAGCTCATCAGCCACAGCCATAGTATCGTGATTATGAGTAACAACCAAAACCTGCGAGTGCTGTGTTATTTTAGAAATTATCTTTGCAAATCTTTTAGTATTTTCTTCGTCTAAGGCAGCATCAACCTCATCGAGCACAACAAACGGAGAAGGATTAGATATCAATATACCAGATAGCAAGGCGACCGATGCAAGAGCTTTTTCTCCTCCAGACAAAGAAGCAATATTTTGAGCATTCTTGTTTGGAAGATTAACAATAATCTCAACGCCGTAATCATCGCTGCTTCTCGATAACTTTAGCTCAGCATTGCCACCGCCAAAAAGCATCTTAAAATTGTTTGCGAAGTTCTGATTAATAGTCTCAAAGCTCTTATCAAATACGACCTTAATCTTCTGCTCTGTATCTTTGGCTACTTTCTCGAGATTGTGTATTGCCTTTGCCAAATCACTTGATTGGTCTCTAAGGTAGTTAATTCTTTTGTCTGAGTTCTTCAGCTCGCTAGCAATTTCAGGGTTTATTTCTTCCAATAAGTCCATCTCTGCCTCAAGCCTACTAATGTCGCTAGCAGTAATCACCTTCGAGCTACTAACTTTTGGCATTGCATAGGGAAACCATAAAGTTTTTGTCTGGCTAGTTTGTTCTGCACTTAATTCTAGCTCTGCTAATGTTGCACATAAACTATTAATTTCGGCTGCAATAGCGACCCTTTTATTACTTAGTTTTTCATGATTGGAATAGTATATCTCAGCGTCAGCTATACTTCCTGTTTGTGCCGAGCTAACTAAATCAGCTCTTTTTTGAGTGATAAGATTATTTATTTTAATTTTTTTAAGCTCCATGTCTTTGGCTGTAATTTCACTATTTTTAATTTTAACGTGAGCACCTAGGTTAGTATTTTTATTATCCTGAAGTGCTATATTGGCACGTAATTCATTCATTCGCATGTCAATATTAGATGTGTCCATTTCAATTGCCCTTAGCTTTATAACTTCATAGGTCTGCGACTCGCTAATATTTTCGCGCTCATCTAGCAGTCTCGTTATGGCGTTTTGTATCTTGCTAGCCTCGAGCATGAGCTCGGTAGAATTATCCACCATGGCGTGTTTAAGCATGCGCCTTAACTTATAAAAAACAATGTTAAGATCTTCTTCTGACTTATCTTTTCTTACCCCATCCTGGATGATGTCTATTAGGCCTAGGCTATGACTTAGGTATTCTGTCTTTTGGGTTTTGCCAAGCTTTCTCCTTATTGAATCGAGGCTATTTGTTTGAATTTTTATTTTTTTATCTATGTTGGATAATTTTTTTTCATAACCAGCTACTATTTTTTCAATCTTTTTTTGGTCAGCCGTGTGGGCACCAAGAGTATTTTTTAAGCTTACGAGCTCAGAATGGTTAATCGCCACCAGCTGCGAAGATTCATTAATTAAGGCCCTATTCTTTTCTATATTAGAATATATTGTAGACAAGGCTGATTCGAGCTCTGTTTTTTCTGATTCTAGCTTAGTTAATTCGATATTTAAGATCTCTGCATCAGACCTAGATTCGTCTGAGTTTTTACTGGAATTTTCTTTTTCTAATTTATTAATCTGCTTGTCTAGTAAGGCTAGGTCTTTTTTAGCGCGCTCGAGTTTCGAGGAAGCTTCCTTTCTTAATCCACTGTTT
This sequence comes from Patescibacteria group bacterium UBA4664, assembly GCA_943353705.1. Lineage (GTDB taxonomy): Bacteria > Patescibacteriota > Saccharimonadia > CAILAD01 > BJGX01 > CALRAY01. The sequence continues at coordinate 5,202 of CALRAY010000017.1, forward strand.
AATTTTATTTCAGAAGCTATATAAATAGATCTATTGTCATCTAGTGATTTACTCAGTTTTTGCTTTCTATTTAGTAGTTCAGACTGTTTTTTTAAAGATTCATTTAGGGGGCTAATTTCGCGTATAAGCTTGTCAATTTCGTCTAGGTTTTCAGAAGTTGATTTGATTCTTTTGAGAGTCTGGCCATACTTAATTTCATATTGCCTTATTCCGCTAGCTTCCTCGAACAGCTCCTTGCGTTCCTTACCGGTCGATAAAATAAGTCTATCGATCATGCCTTGGCCAATAACCGTATAGCTGCCAACGCCAAAGCCACTAGCGGCTAGAACTTCTAGAACGGATGCATGGCTAGCTTTCCTACCATTAAGCAAATAGTTACTCTCGCCACTTCTGTATAGTCTCCGAGTTATTTCTATCTCCTCTAGATTAATAGGAATCTTGCCTGATGAATTGTTTAGTCTAATTATTACTTCGGCCATACTGGCTTGAGATTTTCCGTTGCCTCCATGATAGATCAAATCTTCTGACCTACCGGTCCTAAGGGTTCGGCCTTTTTGTTCACCAAAAACCCACCGAATAGCATCGGCAATATTGCTCTTGCCTGAACCATTTGGTCCAACTATTGCAACTAGGCCTTGGCCAAAATTTATCTTTGTGCGCTTTGCGAAAGACTTAAAGCCTGCAAGCTCAATACTTTGTAATGTTGCCACCCTCGACTTCATTACTATATTGTAGCTGGGTTAAGAGGTTATAAGCAAGAAGGCTTAAATGCTGTCTAATATACCCTTAAGCTTTTCTTCGAGATTGCTAGGAATTGAGTTTTTTGAATATTTTAAGTAGTTATAGTTTGGTTCATCAAATTCAAATTGTTCTGCCTCGGGATAGTGGCCACTATTTTTTGCCATTTGCACGGCCTGCCTAACCTCAGCAATCTCTCCCACACATTCCAGCGGCTTGTGCCCATCAACACCCAACAGCTCTTCTATGACTCCCTTCATATCTGGGTCTGAATAAATATCTTTTCCATTAAATAGCTCGAGTAGTTTATTCTTTTCTAGGAATGGTGAGAATATAATAAATATAAATGCGCATTTAGGACATTTTCCGCACCATTTCAGGCTAGAATTATTTCCAATATTAAAATTTGCATTACAGCTAGAAAATTTGGTTTTGTATTTTTCAAAGAATTTTTTACAAAATATTTCAGCTATCCTTAATTCACTAATAGGCCGCAGTATCGAATAATATTCCAAGTCAGACGCAATATTTGTATTAATATATTCAATAATATCTACTTCAAATTCAGATGATTTGGAATACTGGTGATTAACAGCAAGGCCCTTCCAGCTAGTATTTGGTTCGTCAGTAGAACTTTCGATTGCCCATACTATACTTTTTTTACCTGCCAGGATTGCTAAGACTACACCGATAAAACTATTGATGGCAGTGATTGGTACATGACCGTTGTATGCATCTACTCCATTGAGTTTAGCAAGTTTACCATCTAGTCGCCTGGTGACTGAGAAGGTTTTAGCGCCGATGGACTCAGATATTCCTACAAACCTTTCGGCTTGGTTGACAGCCCAACAATCAAATTCAATCCCCATGAGATTCATTAATTCAGCAGCCACAATTGAATCCTTTCCACCCCCAAGAGCCGAGAGAGAGCCAGAATTCCCTGTCGATAATTCATTTATTGATTCTACCGAGTCACTTTTAAAATTAATTACACCTTCCCAGTCGAGCTGGTTAGTGTAAAAAAACTGAGCCAAGCCAAGCTGATATGTCTTGGAGAAGAATATTTTTTGAGACTCGGTCAATCCTCCCCTTTCAATAACTATTTCTTTGGGCAGGTATGTCTTGTAATAACTAACTCCAGCCATAATCCATAGGGCGAAGAGAGCTCTTTCGAGTATTTCTGGGTTATAACTAACGGCTTCAATATTCCAGCTTATAACTTCTGTAAAATCTATTTCATTATCCAGACTATACTTTAGTTCAACCGTATTTGTTACAGGATCAAATACATAATCCTTAAAGATAAACTTATCAAACTTATTCAAGACTAATTCCTCCTAGTGCATCATTAAAAGTATTACCTCTGTCGATATAATCTTTGAACATATCGTAGCTCGGACAGGCAGGACTAAACACCACACAATCACCTTCTAGGGCTAGGCCAATTCCCTTTTGAATTATTTTATTAAAATCATTTCCTGGTACATATTCTATGTCCTCGAGCCCGGCCTTAATCAATGCAGCTTCTATCTTCGGACCTGATTGCCCAAAGCATATTATTGTTCTTATTTGGCAACTCTTAAGCTCCTGAGCTAACTCTTCAAAATTAGATCCCCTGTCGTAGCCTCCCAGAAATAACACCTGAGGTTTATCAAAGCTCCTAATGGCTGCAATTGCCGCAGACGGATTGGTGGAAAAAGAATCGTTATAATATTTGATTCCGTCTTTTTCTTTAACTAATTCGATATGATATGGCAAGCCCTTAAAAGTCTTTAAGACCTCATTAATGGCTGCTATGTCTTTAGTAAATACATGACAGGCAGCGATTGCGGCAGATATATTTTGCAAATTATGCTCACCCGGCAAGAGTATATCTTTTTCGCTAATTATATCTTCTCCAAATGCCTTTATTCTACCGTCTACAATTGTGACATCAGAATCTTTACCGTAAGAGTATTTGTATTTTGCTCTTGAATCCATGGCAAGCTCAACGGATGTAGAATTATCCGAATAATACACGGCGATATCGTCGCTCTTTTGGTATTTGAAAATATTGCGCTTGGATTTCTGATATTCATCAAGGTCATTATGCCAATCCAGATGATCCTCAGACACCATCAAACAAACTGCAACATGAGGACTTACCTTTATGTCATAAAGCTGAAAAGATGACATTTCATAGACCACGATATCGTCCTTACTAATGTCTGGTAGTGCGTCTAGTGCTGGGCTTCCGATATTTCCAAGTAGGTGAGTTTTATAACCTGCCTGAGTAAGTATTTTACTAATTAGCGTAGATGTAGTTCCCTTGCCTTTTGTTCCCGTGACGCCGATAACTTTAGCTTGGCATACTTTAAGAAATTCATTTGTCGGTGTAGTACATGGGGTTTTTAAGCTGTGCGATTCAATTCTTAAGCCAGGGCTTCTGACTAGTAGATCATAGCCATATTTATCAATGTTCTTAAATGCATCCGCGCCAAGAATACCATCGACACCACTAGGCAGAATTATTTCTGAGTTGTTATCATGAATAGTTATTGTGTTTTCAGGGCTAGACCAGTATTTGTAGGCCGATAGACCTTCTCGACCGAATCCTAATATTGCAATCTTCATAATCTAATTATACCCCCATTTAAGCTGCCAGATAGTCTAAGCTTCGTACTTTTTGAGAGCGTCTTCGGCAGCGGCTTGCTGGGCCGTCTGTTTTGAATTACCCTTGCCAGTACCCCATATTTTTTTATTTAAAAATACTGACATTTCAAAAATCTTATCGTGGTCAGGACCTTCTTCGCCGATAACTTCATAATGTGGAGTAACCCCTTCTTTTTCTTGGGCTACTTCCTGAAAATGACTCTTAGCATCTATATGTAGACCCTGCTTTAGAATATTATCCAATTTTGAATTAATATTTTTATCGATGAATTTAGCAGCTACTTCATAGCCCCTGTCGAGGTATATCGCGCCTATTATGGCCTCAACTAAATTTGCAAGAAGTGCCATTCGGGT
>CALRAY010000018.1 GCA_943353705.1 Patescibacteria group bacterium UBA4664
GACGCAGCCACACCGATAGGCAAGCCGACATGACCACCCTTTATAAATACGGCGTCTGGCTTAAATTGTTTAATTATCTTACGGCTATAGTTGTAGCCTTTTATTGTCTTGCCGAGGTCTTTAATATTTTGAATTTGCGTTTTAAGATCTACTGACTCACGCAATACACCTCTACCATATCGCCTAAATTTACCGGCCGGTATAACTTTATATTTAATTCCGCTATCATCAAGTAAGTCTACTTCAAAGTCCTTGCCAGAACATACAAAAAGAATTTCGGCATTTGGATTAAGCTTTTGAATTGATGCGATTACGGCCAGCGCTGGTGATATATGACCTGCTGTTCCTCCGCCCGCTACTAGAATCTTCATCGTATACCTCCTTATAAGTGTATTTAGAAATATTTTGTAAAATGCCCATAGTCAGCAGTAATGCAACTAGGCTTGTGCCGCCATAACTAATAAATGGCAGCGGAATGCCTGTCAGTGGAATAAGCCCAAGCATCGCTGAAATGTTAATGAGTGCCTGAAAACCAATCCAAAATGCTATCCCAAAGGCTAGAAATTTGCCAAAGTCGTCAGGCGCAGTTTTTGCAATCTTTATAGCCCGCCAGAAAAAAATCGCAAAAACAGCAACAATGAAGCTAGAACCAAATAATCCAGACTCTTCCCCTATGATAGCAAATATTGAGTCGTTTGTGGCCTCTGGTAGATATCCATATGCCTGCAGACTTTTTCCGAGTCCGCGACCCATTAATCCCCCACTTCCGACTGCAATTAGGGCTTGCTTTATGTGGTAAGCGGCAGCGCTTGTATCGTCGCTCTTACCGAGAAAGGTTAAGACTCTAGCCAATCTGTAGGGGTAAATTACAGCTAGCAAGCCAACTGCGCCAGCCATCGCAGACAAACCAATAACCATATTTTTAACTCCTGCTCCTGCCACAAAATACATAGCAAAAACAGACAATATAATAACCATAGCACTACCCATATCTTTTTGGATAACTATAGTCAAAACAGATACAATTCCAATAATTATAAACAGAGGAACCAGACCCTCTTTGAAAGTAGATAGCTTGGTTTTGCTTTTAGATAGCCAAGCAGCAGTGTATATTATAGTGCCCAATTTAAAGAATTCTACCGGCTGGAATCCAATACCTGCAATATTCACCCACCTTGTAGCTCCATTAACATTTTTCGCAAAGCCTGGAATCAAGACTAGAAGCATCATAAGCGCACTACCAATAAATATGTATCTAGCAATTGGCAGATACCTTTTATAATCCACTTTGCTGCAGATAATCCAAGCCACAACACCAGCTACAAAGCTGAATGCTTGCATATTTAAAAAAGCATTACTCTCGCTGGCACCAGCGGATTTTTTAAGAATAGAAATCCAGCCTGTTGAAAAAATAAGTATCATTCCAATTCCGACCAATATAAATACTAAAATAGTTATCGAGTAGTCTGGGCGATGCTTATAGTAGATTGGTTTTTTTTGTTTTTGTTTTCTTTCCATTCTAGCCCTTGCCGACCAGTCCAATCATTGTACCCAGAGCAGCTACTATCGCTCCTATAATCCAAAGCCTCATAGTTATTTTAGTCTCTGGCCAACCTTTTGCTTCGAGGTGGTGATGAAGCGGTGCAGAAATAAATATTTTACGTTTAAATATCTTTTTAGACAAAATCTGGATTAAGCTTGAGCCAGCCTCTAGGACAAATACAAGACCTATGATAGGTAGTACAAAAACTGAATTAGTTAGCATTGCTACTACGCCCAGAGCTGTCCCTAGCGCAAAAGAACCGATGTCACCCATAAAGAACCGCGCTGGAAATATATTAAACCATGTATAGGCTAGTACCGCGCCGACTGTAGCCATACAGAAGCCTGCTATTCCGATATTGCCTTGAGCCAAGGCTATTATTGCGAAGGCGCCGAAGGCCGATGCTAATAGCCCTCCCGATAACCCATCAAGACCATCTGTGATATTTACGGCATTAGATGTAGAAACTATCACTAAGATAAATAGTGGTATATATAATATTCCTATCTCAAAATCACCAACTGCTGGAATGTGGATAATGCTATACCCTAGTCTGAAGAAGAAATAAAGTGCGCCAGCTATGGCGATGAGCAAAATTAGAGAGAATTTAATGGCTGAACGCAGGCCAGCGACGCCTTTGCCCGATCCTCTGATATTGATGATGTCATCAAGCAGGCCAATTGCCCCTGCCGCCACGAGTCCAAAAAGTGGCAAATATGTCTGAGAGCGAGACAGATTTAATAAAAGAGTTACTATTGTAATTGCGGCAACCATAATTATGCCTGCCATGGTGGGAATATTACGCTTATGCTTTGCGGCATGAAGGGCTGTGAATATTTTAGCCTTTTCTCCTGTGGTTGCTGTTGACCTCATCTGTTTCCACCATTTATTTTTAAAAGCAAAGTAGGTATAAACAGGAGTCAAGGCGATTGCTAGGGCAAAGCCCAGTGATGCTTGAATTAATATGAATGTGAAATTTTGTATAAGTTGTTGTTCGTTCATAGTAGTCTCCTTATTCTAACAAAATTAATGCCTAATTCCCATTCGGAGGCACTTGATAATATATAAATAGCTGCTTGGCGATTTCGGCAAAAGTTGGAACTGCTGTTTTTTCTGCGAATCCATCGACTTTGGGATAATCAACCCTAACTAGCATCACAAATTTTGGATCTTCAACTGGTGCGAAACCAACAAAGCTACCAATATTCTTCTTCTCCTCGTAGCCAGTGCCGTCAGCTTTTGGAACCTGCGCGGTTCCTGTCTTTCCTGCGATATTATAGCCCGCCATTCTGGTCGGCCAGCCTGAACCCTTTTGGACTACTTGTTTCATCATTTCAGATATCTCAGCTGCTGACTTAGAAGATAATACATCATTTCTAATGACTGAAGGCTTATTTTTTTTAATTTCACCGTTTGGCAAGACCAGCTCGTCTATAACATATGGCTTATACAAAGTTCCTCCGTTGGCTATCGCAGAAACTGCACTAGTAAGCTGCAAGCTGGTTGTCGATATACCTTGCCCAAATGACATGTTGGCATAATCAACACTATAGGCTTTACTGTCTTTAACATAGCCCTTTGATTCACCGGCAAGCTCGATACCAGTTTTTTCACCAAATCCAAATTTCTTAATGTAGTCGTATAGAATATCTTTGGATTTTTGAGTTATTCTGTTGGGATCTGTACCGAGCTGCTTTAGCACAAATATCATTCCGGTATTTAATGATTTTTGAATTACGTCAGTCATGGTTGATTGTCCGAATTTTTTATTGTCTGCATTCCTGATGGTCCTATCTTCTACTTGGCTTTCGCCAGTGTCGTTGTAGCTCGTGTCTGGCTTTACTTTGCCTTCATTAAGAGCGGCCGACATAGTTATTACCTTAAAGCCAGAGCCTGGCTCAGAAAGGTTTGTGATCGAAGAATTGATGAATCTACCATAATCCTTTGCGGAAACGTCTTGGTAGCTATTAGGGTCGTAGGATGGATAATTAGCCATAGCCTTAACTGCCCCAGTCTTAGGGTCCATTATAATTACACTGCCTGATTCGGCTTTATTCTTAACGACAGCATCTTCTATAGCTCGTGCGGCCATGGACTGAATATTTCGGTCAATTGTGAGCACTATACTGCTGCCATTTTTAGGCTTAACTAGCGTATTTTCGTTAGATGTTATTGGAACACCCAGCGAATCTGTGACTGCCCTGCTTACACCATCTGTTCCCGCAAGAGATTGATTCATAAATTGCTCAATTCCATACTGGCCAGATTCATCATTATTTACATAGCCCGTTAGGTGAGCAAAAAGCTCTCCTTCAGGATAATTTCGGCCATCTTTAGGTGAGAGTATAATTCCTGCAAGCTTTAGGTTTTTTATTTCATCGGCAGACTTGTCATCAATTTTTTTATTTAAAACAATATATCTATTATTTTTATTGTCTAGTTTTTTTCTTAGCTCATCCTTATCGGCATCACCGAGATATTGGGATAACTTATCGATAACTTCATTGGAATTTTTTACATACTTAGGATCGGCAGCTACCAGAAATAATTGCTGATTAAGTGCTATTGGGTAGAGTTCATTATTTCCATCTTGAACAAATATTTCTCCTCGTCGAGCTGGGATAACAAATTTCCTAGATTGCTGTGCATTGGCGATTTCAACAAAAGACTGATGCTTGAATATCTGTATGTAAATTAGCCTTACAAACACAATAACAGCAAACAAACACATTAATCCTACAAGGATAGTAATGCGCTTATTTGACGATTCTTCCATTTTTGCCTGGCCTGTTGGCATATGCTACCGAGCGGTCGCGAATGAAACCGTTTTAACCTGAGCTAGCTTGGCTGTTTCGGCCGCCTTCTTGGCTTCAGCGATTGATTGCAATCTTGCAGCATCTATCGATAGGTTGTCTTTTGAGGACTGCAACTGATTCTGCTTCTGCTCTAAGTTAGATATTTTATAATTAAATGTAGATGTTTTGGTCACCTGACTAAGATACATCAAACCTAGTATCAACAGCAAACTTACCATCATCAAAATTGTGGTTACCGGACCAGATTCTAGCCTTATTTTATTTTTTACTATATTTTGATTTTTCCTAAGCGACATACCTGCTGAAGACATTTGAGCTCCTTTTTGTTTTTTATATTTTTGTTTTTGTTTTTGCCCTACATAAATTACTCAATAAACATGTAAATGGACTGTTGTTTCTATACTTACTTAACTACACGAATTTTAAGTTTTCGTGAGCGTGGAGATTGGTCTTTTACTATGATACTCATTTTTTGGAGCTCCTTTTTTTTGTTTTTATTTAGTTTATCTTTTCAATTGTTCGTAGCTTTGCGCTGCGAGCCCTAGGATTATCATCTATTAATGATCCCTTTAACGGCTTTTTGTTTATTAGCCTAAAGTTTGGTGACTCTATTTCCCTACCAGTGACTAAATCTTTTTGGGCCTCAACGAGGCTCTTAAAGAATCGTTTCACAATTCTATCTTCAAGACTATGGAAACTTATGACTGTTAGCCTACCTCGACTCTTAAGGCTATCGATGGCATCAGGCAGGGCTAGCTCTATGCTTTCTAGCTCATGATTGGTTGCGATTCGGATTGCCTGAAATGTTCTGGTGGCCGGATGAATCTTGCCGCCTCTTGGCAAACAATTTTCAACAATGTCAGCCAACTGCTTGGTCGTTGTAATTGGTGTTTCTTCTCTGTGTTTTACAATCTCACTGGCTATTTTACGTGATCTCTTCTCTTCCCCATATCTATATATAATATTAGCCAGATTGTCTTCAGTGTACTCATTTACTATGTCTTTGGCGGTCAAATTTTGGCTTTGGTCCATTCTCATATCAAGCTTGGCATCTTTGTTAAAGCTAAACCCTCTGTCAGATTCATCTAGCTGGGGCGACGAAACGCCTAAGTCCATTAGAATCTTATCTACTCTACCAATCTTCCCGTAGTCGATGTCTGCAAAGTTACTATGTATGTATTCGACATTGGCATAATTGCCAAATTTCTTTCTTAATTCGCGTATCGCATTGTTGTCCCTATCGACTAGGATTAATCGCCCACTCTCGCCGATAATTTTTAATATCTCAGCTGAGTGCCCGCCATATCCCGCAGTCATGTCAATAACAATTTCGCCGCTCTTTAAATTAAGAGAGCTAATTGTTTCTTCAAGTAATACTGGTTGGTGTAATTTCATTTTCAAGGTCACCTATTCAGCAGCCAGCTGTTGATTTTTGTTTTTGTTTTTTAAGTTAATTTGCTCAAAACATTTAGTATTTGAGCTGCAATGTGGTAAGGACTTTTTTTGGAATAAGTCCTTGAATTTGTGAGATAGTTTGTGAGGTGGAGTTTTATATAACATAAGTTGCTAGGGTCTTTATTTAAGCGTCACCCTCCAGAAACGCTCACTGACTGCCAAATAGTTGACTTTGTATTTTTGATTTTTATTTTTGTTTTTAAGGATCTAGATTTTGTTTAAAATTCCATCAAATAACTACTTGGGTGTAATGCGCCAGTACTTACCGGCACGAACCAGCATTACGGACTTAACATTGCCTAGTAAGGCCATTTGATGGGCTTCTAAGGTTACTCTCCCCTGCTTAGAGTCGAGCTTTGAGGTTGATTTACCGATGCGGAATTTAACGTTCAAATCAGCGATTGATTCATCTAGAATATCACCTGATAGCGCAATTTCCATTTCGTTGTCCCATACCTCTTTAGAGTAAAGGTGCAGATATTGGCCGAAGCCCTGAGTAACCACTACTTCGTTTCCTAACTCGCTCTGTAATTCTCGTGGAATTGTGAGCCTATTTTTGTCGTCTAGTTTTCTTTCGAAGTAATCCATTGTCTTTTCTTTCGTTACCCACTTTTACCCACTAGAACTATTGTACTCCCCTATCTTACCCACTGCAATAGTTTTATAGGAGTTTATTATAGTTTTAAATAAGATTTTTATAATCTTATAAAGCGAACAAAAAGCGAATTACCCACTGTAATGTTTGCTATAATTAAGTCTATGAGACATCTAAAACGCATTGCCCCAGACTACATTCACAGCATATTTTTTGGTATTGAAGATAGTCTAGTATCAACTACGGGTGCGCTTGCTGGTATTGCTATTGGCTCTGGCAATAAAGAGCTTATACTCGTAACGGCCATAGTTATAATTGCAGTCGAATCTACCTCAATGGGTGCTAGCGAGTTTTTAAGCGAGGAAACCGAAGAAGATATTGAAAAACGCCCAAAGCATGCTAACCCTAAAATCAGTGGCTTACTGGTTTTTATATCATATCTAGTAGCTGGTATTATTCCTCTACTACCCTATTTATTACTATCAGGCTTAAGTGCAATCATTGTCAGTATACTTGCAGCACTAGTAGCGATGACGGTGCTTGGAATAATCAAGGGTAAAATAAGCCACAAGAGCCCGTTGCGATCTGCGCTAGAAGTACTTATAATCGGCGGAGTTGCAGCTGGAATCGGTATTGCAGTTGGTTTAATCTTTAAGATCTAGTAGTGGCAATTAGTTCGTGGTATTTCTGCCAATACTCTATTGGAAGTGAAGGATCGTCAATTGGAACAGTATCTTCAAAATCTTCCTGAAAAGCTGGCGAACTAATATCTAAAATCTTTAAACCATTTGGTCCCGCTATCCAGCAATCAACCCATCCAGCACCTTCACTGAAGACTACACCGCTTTTCGTATCAACCTCGGTAACTTGAATTTCACCGTTCGGCAGTATTGCGAGTAGAGTGCCACTACCTTCAACTACCTGTCGTCTCGCGGTATAACCTTCTTTGGTGATACTCATAATTGGACATGCAGCATTGGGATTAATCTCGAACAAAGCACCGTCAGCTTGTTCTTCGGTTTCATCTAAATATTTAATCGCAAAGATTCGATAATCTTCATTTGGGTCTATATATGTTAGTTCAGATTCTAAATCATATTTTATTGGGTGGAACTTTTCATCTGGCCCTAGCAAACCGCCGATATCAACACCTGGCTCTGGAGCTGTTTCAGGCATGTAGCTTTCCTGTGAGGTAATCCTTGAGTTCTTCAATCTTAATGCGCTCTTGTGCCATAGTGTCGCGATCTCGCACAGTGACGGCCTTATCTTCTAAGCTCTCAAAGTCTACTGTTACGCAGTATGGTGTGCCGATTTCGTCTTGTCGCCTGTAGCGCTTACCTATAGACTGGGTTTCGTCGTATTCTACATTATATTCACCAGCAATCGATCTAAATATCTCACGTGCAACATCGCTTAGCTCTGGTTTTTTGCTTAGTGGCAAAATAGCAACTTTAACAGGTGCGATTCTGTGGTCAAATTTCATCACCACTCGCTTCTCGTCATTAACTTCTTCTTCGGTGTAGGCATCTACAAGTGCTGCCAAAAACAGCCTATCTATGCCAACAGACGTCTCTACCACCCAAGGCAAGGTGTGCTCTTTTGACTCTTCATTGAAATATTCTAGCTTTTGACCGCTGTATTTTGAGTGTCTACTTAGATCCCAGTCGCCGCGATTATGAATTCCTTCCATTTCCTTGAAGCCAAATGGAAAATTATACTCGATGTCCCAGGCGTCTTTGGCGTAGTGGGCTCGCTCATTCTCGCCATGCTCTCTAAAACGCAAATTATCTTTTTGCAAGAAGCTTTGGTGCCACTGCATGCGGCGTTCTTTCCAGCTTTCAAAAACCTCTTTAGCATTATCGGGCTCAACGAACATTTGCATTTCGGCCTGCTCAAATTCGCGCTGTCTAAACAAGAAGTCGCCTGGAGTTATTTCGTTACGAAAAGCCTTACCTATTTGGGCCACACCAAATGGTAATTTAGCTCGAGTTGTTTCGCGTACATTATTAAAGTTGGTATAAATTCCCTGGCAGGTTTCGCCTCTTAAATAAGCTGTCTCACTAGAATCTTCAATTGGCCCCAAAAAAGTCTTCATTAAAAGATTAAAGTGCCTTATTTCTGTCCAGTCGTGTTCTTTACAGTTTGGGCATACTATATCAATTAGCTTAGAATTAAGCTCGTCTACATCCACGCTATCGATGTCTGCCAGCTTGTCGGCCCTATAGCGTTTCTTGCAAGCCTTACAGTCTATCAGTGGGTCGCTAAAACGCTCAACATGCCCACTCGCTTCCCAGACCTTTGGGCTTTGAATAATTGCGCTATCAAGACCGGTGATATTCTCGTTCGTATAGACCATTTCTTTCCACCAGAGCTTCTTGAGGTTATTTTTTAGT
>CALRAY010000019.1 GCA_943353705.1 Patescibacteria group bacterium UBA4664
TGTATTAAGCTTAACTAATATCATACAGCTAATCATTAGACATTACTACAATAGTCTAGGCTTTCTTAATAAGGTCCATAAAAACACTAGAGGGTACAGAAACTTTGCCAATTTGCTTCATGCGGGCCTTACCCTTCTTCTGCTTTTGTAGAAGTTTCTTCTTTCGGCTAATATCTCCGCCGTAAAGCTTTGCTGTGACGTCCTTTCGGACTGCCGAGATATTTTCGCGGGCAATAAACTTTGCTCCAATTGCAGCCTGCACTGCTATTTCAAAATTTTGACGTGGTATCAGCTGCTTGAGTCTTGCGCACAAATCCCTACCATATACTTCTGATTTTGAGCGGGCAATAATTGCCCCAAGCGAATCTACCTTTTCCCCGCCTAGCAGTATGTCCACTTTTACTAAGTCACCCACTTCATATCTATCCCATTCGTAGGTTAGCGATGCAAAGCCAGACGATTGGCTCTTGAGGGCATCATAGAAATCGGTAATAATTTCAGCCAAAGGTGCTTCAAATCCAATTACAGCCCGTGACTGGTCGAAGTATTCAAGCTTAGTCTGCCTTCCTCTGGCTTCTATTATAAGACTAAGTACTGGACCAATGAATTCTGAGGGGGTTACGATTTCACCCCTAACCCATGGCTCTGCAATACTTAGAATTAACGCCTCATCGGGCAGATCACTAGCTTGCTCAATTTTATTTGTACTGCCATTAGTAAGCATTACTTCATAGCTTACGCTGGGGCTTGTTACGATTAATTCTATATCGAACTCGCGCTCTAGCCGCTCTTTGATTATTTCAAGATGCAATAAGCCTAGAAATCCAATCCTTACGCCGAAGCCTAAAGCTGCTGAGTTTTCACTTGTATAAGAAAGTGATGCATCATTTAGCGACAGTTTTTCCAGAGAATCCTTGAGTTTTGGATAGTCTTCCTGGCTTATTGTATAGAAGCTTGCAAAGATTAAGGGCTGAACTTTTTTATAGCCCGGCAAAGGCGAGGTGGCCTGATCTTCAGTTAAGGTTACTGTATCTCCAACTCTAGCAAACTGAACCGACTTAATATTGGTCGTGATAAATCCTATCTGACCGGGACCTATCTCAGGATCCTCTACTCTGGCTGGCGATAAATGACCAACCTCCAAAGCCAGAGAATCGCTCTTAGACTGCATCAAGGTGATTTCGGAATTAGTAGAAATAGTACCACTAACTACTCGAACATAGAGTATTACCCCGCGATAGCCATCATAGATTGAGTCAAATATTAAAGCCCTGGTTGGGCCTTCTTCATATGTAGGCTCGGGGACATCTCTTATTATTCTGTCGAGAAGATCATCTACTCCCTCTCCGGTCTTTGCAGATATCTTGCCGACGCTCAGTGGATCTACCCCTAAAAGATTACCAATTTCTTGCGCAACCCTATCTGGCTCTGCCGCAGGAAGATCGATTTTGTTCATCACTGGAATTATATGCAGTCCAGCCTCGATAGCCATATACACATTTGCTAGCGTCTGAGCCTGTATGCCTTGGCTTGCATCTACTACCAGGATTGCCCCTTCGACGGCCTCAAGCGATCGGCTCACTTCATAGCTAAAATCAACATGCCCTGGAGTATCTATCAGGTTTAGCTCATGGTCCTTCCACTTCATGCGAGCCGGCTGAAGCTTAATGGTTATACCCTTTTCTCTCTCTAGCTCCATGGTATCGAGTAGCTGGGCCTTCATATCGCGCTTGGCTACGGTTCCCGTAATCTCAAGTAGGCGATCTGCCAAAGTAGATTTGCCATGATCAATATGGGCTATTATACAAAAATTCCTGATCTTATCCACGATGCACGACCTTGCCTATACTGCGCTTTACGATTTTATTAACTGTTCGAACTTCATGAACATTCAAAACTTTAGCTGCTAAGTAATAAATTGCTAGGCCAATGATACAAATTATAAAAAATTGCGGTGCTAGCTGTGAAAATCCAACATTATTTTTATAAAGTGGGAACCAATATCTTACTGCTGAGTACATAAATGCCGACATCGCAAGTGATGCAAGTATTATTTTTAAGGCTGACTTGCTAATCGATTTGACCCCATAATCACCCATTTTAATTCTGAGTAGTACAAATAGTACTAAAATCTCTATTAGGCCCGATATAGATAACGCCAAACCAAGTCCCGCTACACCAAGCACCCTCGAGAGAGGAATACTTAATGCCACATTAAATATTATCGTGCCGATACTTACAAACAATGGCGTCTTGGTGTCTTCTAGCGAGTAAAAAACTCTTGCAACCATAAAAAGCAGACTTTGAGCTACTATTGAACCTGCCAGGAATCCCAATGTATCGGCCGTCGCTTGATCGCCAAATCCGAATAGTATCCTGACAATATAACCGCGCATAACAATTGCTATAAAGGCCGATGGAATCACCAAAAACATAAGTAAGCTAACGTCCCGGACGATAGCAGCAGGCAACTTTGACTTGTCCTTGCTATTGGCAGCCCTGACTAAACTTGGAAAGAAAGCAGTACTCATTGCGGCGCCGAAAAGACCTACTGGTACATTTTTCAAATTATTCGCATAGTAGTAGGACGACAGACTGCCAGAGGCTAACCCAGATGCTATTGCCGATTGGATTATCCAGTTTATCTGGTCGATAGTTAAGTCAATAGATCGGGGTATCATTAGCTTTATTATTTTAGTAACCCCCTTATTCTTCCATTTGAACGATGGTTTATATTTGTAACTCAACCCAATAACACCCAGCACTTGTAGGCTTGCTTGCAGGGCAGTTCCGACAACTACGCCAATAGCTACTCCGTAGATTGGATTAGATTCAAAAAATTTACTAAAAAATAAAATACCCGTAATTATACCGATATTATAAAATAAGCTTGCCATGGCAAATATCAAGAATCGGTTAAACGATTGCTGAATAGCACCAAACACACTAGAGAGAACAAAGAAGATTGGCGTCACTAGCATTATACGGGTAATGTTGACTGTCAATTGCGTTCGGTAAGGATCAAAGCCTGGGGCTAGTAATTTGACCAAAGGCACAGCAAAAATAAATGATAAAACGCAGGCTACACCGACTACGACCAATAGGATATTTAGTATAGAGTTTGCTACCTCCCAGGCCTCATCTTGTTTTTTCTTTTCTAGGTAGCCGATAAAAACTGGTATAAAAGATACAGCAAAAGCTCCCGAAACAATCAGCGTGAATAAAAAGTCGGGAATTCTAAAAGCCGCAGTATAGGCATCTGTCTGTGCGCTTACTCCAAAATTGGTAGCAAGAAGCCTATCCCTGAACAGGCCTAGCAAGCGACTTAAAAAATATGATAGCGATATCAAAAATGCCGCTACACCCATGGTTCTTGATTTATTTATCTTGGCTAGTAAGTTCTTCACGATAGCTTATTATACATCTAGATTAAAAACTAATAAATCCTACATGAGCCGAACACGCCCATTTAGCAGAGGAAATATTCGTTTTAGTCTTTACTGATATTACCAAAAAGTTAAGAATTTTTAGTTTTATTTCTTTTGGTCGTTTTAGTCTTAGGCTTAGGACCTTCTCCCATTAGCTTATCAAAGGCTTTACCTTCGATTGTTTCTTTAACTAAGAGGGTTTCCGCAATCTTATCGAGCATAGCTCTATTTTTTGTCAAAGTATCTTCAGCCCGTTTAGTACCCTGGTCGATAATTTTAGCTACTTCATCGTCAATCTTTGCTGCAATTTGTTCAGAATACTGCTTATCCTGCGAGAAGGATTTGCCTAAGAATACAGAGCCCTGTTCTTCGCCGAAAAATCTGTTCTTGAGCGCTTTGCTCATACCGTATTCTGTAACCATTCTGCGGGCCAGACCATTGGCGTGCTTCAAATCACTCTCAGCCCCGGTAGTAACATTTTCTTCTCCAAATATAATTTTCTCAGCCGACCTACCACCTAGTGACATGGCGATATCATCCTTGAAATCAGCAATAGAGTGCAGGTGCTTATCTTCTAGTGGTAGGCTCCAGGTAACTCCGCCTGCCATGCCCCTACTTACGATTGAAACTTTATGTACGGGGTGGCAATTTGGCAATAAGTGGCCGAGCAATGCGTGGCCAGCCTCATGGTAAGCGGTTATTTTCTTCTCTCTGTCATTTAATATGTGGCTCTTTCTCTCTGGACCCAAGGCAATCTTTTCAATTGCTTCGTGGAAATCGGCTTGTGTAACTTTCTTGCGGTCTGAACGGGCTGCAAATATGGCAGCTTCGTTGGCAATGTTGGCAAGGTCTGCTCCAGATACGCCAGGAGTTTTACGGGCAATTTCGCTAAAATCAATGTCCTTATCAAGTGGCTTCTTTAGTGAATGTACTGCTAGAATTTCTTCGCGGGCTTTAACATCGGGCAGATCTAGGGTAACTCGCCTGTCGAATCGGCCTGGTCTTAAGAGGGCGGGGTCCAATACGTCTGGGCGATTAGTGGCAGCTATAACGATTACATTTGCTCCCTGCTCAAAGCCATCCATTTCAACTAATATCTGATTAAGGGTTTGTTCGCGCTCATCATGACCTCCGCCGGTACCTGATCCTCGTTGTCGGCCAACGGCATCTATTTCATCTATAAAAATAATACATGGGGCATTTTTCTTAGCCTTAGAGAATAAATCACGAACTCTGCTAGCGCCAACTCCAACAAACATCTCGACAAATTCAGAACCCGAAATACTAAAGAATGGAACATCAGCTTCGCCTGCTACTGCACGGGCTAATAAAGTTTTGCCTGTACCAGGGCGACCAAAAAGCAAAACACCTTTTGGTATTTTTGCTCCTAGGGCTTCGAATTTTTTAGGGTATTTCAAAAACTCTACTATTTCTTGCAATTCAACTTTTGCTTCTTGAGATCCTGCAACATCCTTGAATTTGACTTTGTTTTTTTCCATACCAGAAACGCGGGCTTTAGATTTACCAAAGCTCATAGCCTGGCTATTGCTACCCTGAGCTTGCTTCATAATAAAGTAGAAGAACCCAATAATAATGGCGATTGGAAGCAGGGACAAAATGATATCTAAAAATATATTTTTGTTGTCGGGGTTTTTGGCCTCTACTTTTACCTTATTATAGTCAACTCCAAAATCACTCAAACTCTTATATGATTCTTTATAAGACTTTTGCTTAGTGCCATCCTTAAGCTTTACTGTTAGCTCGTCTCCGGTCACCTGAATAGATTCGACCTTATCTTGCTTTACATTTTCGAGTACAGAACTAAATGGTACTACTGCTGGGGGCTTACTTAAAGTCGAGCCACTACCAAACAAAACTACCACTGAGATAAGTATTGCCAATGTTATTATTGCGTACCAAACGTTTTTAGGGACTTTATTCATATCACCTCACAAATTAAATACTGATAATTATCTGACTTTTGATTAAAGAAATTTTTATTTTTGACAAGATTTGGAACCCAGACGACTTCGTTTGATGCGTTCACGACAATCGGCCATAAGCCCCTCAAGTGCCTCGGAATCTTCGCATCTACAAATATGTCTTGTAGCTTTTTGGTTCCTTGCATACCGAGTGGTTTTACCCTGTCTCCAGGCTGTCTGTACCTGACATACAGCTTCTCGTTAGGCAACCTAACTCCTTTTGCGGAATCGTCACCCACTGCTAATTTAAATATTTCATTGCTAAATGGTTTGCCGGGACTTAAAACATGCAATATATCATCTACATTTTTGGCGTATTCACTCGGTTCTGAAGTGATTACAAACTTATCATAGGTGTTAATCAGTTGCAACCCGCCAGGCAGAGGAATCTGGGCGCCGGATTTGGAGTTTTCAATAAATTTGACGGATTTTATAATATTATTTTTTGTCAGTCCATGGGCTGGCTTAAGTCTCTTGATCAAAAATACAAGCAGGTTTTTACGGACATTGATGCTTAATTTATTAAATTCAGCTATATCAATTTGTATTGATTTACTATCTTCATAGTCCACTAGTATCTCTGCCAAACGCGATAGACCTAAATTAATTCGTCGATTAGCATCTGTAAGTTTAGCAAGCCGCTGATTCATATTATGATGAAAATTACGAAACTTCAGGCTAGCTTGTGGCATTAGTACATTCCTGACCATATTTCGGCTGTACGAAACATCGCTATTGGTACTGTCTTCCCTATAGGGGATATTTTGCAGATTCGCAAAGACAATGATTTCGGGCTTAGAAAATAACAGAAGTGGCCTAATAATGTTCCCTCGCTTGGCCTTCAAAGAAACCATCCCCTCTCTATCAGATCCTCTGATTGTATTGAATATTGCAGTCTCAATAAAATCATTATTGTGGTGAGCTGTTAAGATTAAATCGTAGCCGATATCTCTTCTAATTTCCTCTAAGAATGAATACCTTGCTCTGCGCAAGGCTGCTTCGCTAAAATCTGTGAATTCATATTTACCGACATATAGTTGGTAGCCATATGAATTAGCCAGGTCGCCCACCAAAAAAGCATCCTTGGTGGCATCCGACCTTAAGCCGTGGTTATAATGGGCGATGGCAATTTCCCAGCCGTACTTATCTCTTAGGTTATGCAACAAATGAAGTAATACCACCGAATCAACGCCACCAGAAACAGCAACTAGCAATTTGCTTTTGGGCGGAAGCAATTTTGTTGCCTGAAGATGAGCATGTAGTTGACTTAACATATATACATTATAGTCGAAACTCGGCAGTTTATTAAGCTATATATTGACCTTTTTACAGATAGAGGTTAAAATATAGTTTGTTTAACGCGGGGTAGAGCAGCCCGGTAGCTCGTCAGGCTCATAACCTGGAGGTCGCAGGTTCAAATCCTGCCCCCGCTACCAAAGTAAAAGCCCAATCTAATAGTTGGGCTTTTACTTTGGCTAGGAAGCCCGCCAATAGATTGAATTTACAGCTTAAATATGCGATAATAACAGCTTGAAAATGGTTTATTTTGGAATGTATTAATTAATAATACAGCAGCAAGGCTGGGTAGCTCAGTTGGTTAGAGCGCGGGACTCATAAGCCTGAGGTCGGAGGTTCAAATCCTCCTCCAGCCACCAAGAATTAAGACTCCCAAATGGAGTCTTTTTTATTTACTAGAAATATAATTTTGAATAATTAATTAATCAATCTATTTACCAAACAAAAATATTCTCCATTGCTGGTAATTGGGCTTTTCGGAAAGTGACTCTTCATCTGTTTTTAGTATTGAGCTATTGAGAGTATTGGATTCATTTTTATTATTACGCTTGTCGTCTTTTATGATTACTACGTTTTCTCCAGGTGCAGCCACATTGAGCTTCTCTCTAGCTAATCGCTCGCGATATGAATCGGTCTTATAGTAGGTTATTTTATAGCCCAAATCTTGAATCTGCTCTTCTAGCTGAGTTATCTGCGATTCCAGGCTGTCGGACTTACTACGGAGGTTGTAGTTGCGGCTAGTTTCGGTCGCTAAAACAATAAACATATATATAGCAAGTATTAGTATCCCCCATAATAATATTTTTCCTGATTTAAAATATTTACGCATAGTCTTATTCTACCAAAGGAATAAAATGTTGGTGGTATTTAATGAAATCTTTTTTGCCTGAGTCTAGAGAAATATGGCTAAGTTGAACAAATTTATTAAATTCAACTAGCCCTAGCCAGCCGATTCTTGGCAATGCGACGATATCATTACAGCCATCGTTTGCATATATGTAGCCTTTTCTTTTTTCAATCGCTCCTTGGTGAGTATGTCCATAAATAATAACATCGAACTTTTCAGAATTATGATAGGTATCTACTTTTCGCAAATAGGCCGATTTACCGCCCAGCACAAATCCTGCGATAAGCTTTATAACAGCATCGGATATCATAAGGACAACCCACAAAAGGACCAATACAATTATAGCGGCTTTCCAGTAGCGAGAGTCTTGTGTAGCTAGAGATATAAGCACAGATACGGCGATGATGATTGGCGCACAAATTGGAGCAATCATTTTGTATACTAGATTGCTCAGCACAAAGCTTGGCAGCAGTGATCTATTCACCACATCTCCGATACCCTTAAATAAGCTGGGCATAGTCTTAGTTAATATGGGCAACACATTCTGGACTAATTTTTTGCCTTTAGGATTGGCGTTATCGGAGGTTGCATTAAAGCTGTCGCTTTCGTGGCCATGCTCTATTCGGATTATTTTTTTTCTGATTTTAAATTCTAGCGTCCTGCAGACTTTGGCTGACCATTTTTTTTCTATAATTTTTCTGTCGCTTTCACTTAGCGCGAGGGTATCGTCGTGGTTGCCGACCGTGTAGACAACACTGTGGCCATTTTTTTTAGCAAAGCTAGCGATTGACTCACTAAGAACCGGAAAGCCCTTCAGTATATCGCCTACGCTATGGCCATGCTGCTCCCATAGCTCTATAACATCACCATTAAGCACCAGTATGGCATCGCTTGACTCGCCCAGTATGTCTATCCGCTCAGCCAAAGATTTCTGTATCATTCCTAGCTCTTGAGTTACTGGCAATTGCAAATGTATATCACTAACAACCAATATTTTGGTCGAGGGCTTAATTTCGATATTTATTATTTTATTGAACATTCTAATAATACTAGTTTCTATTGTTCATAATGTCTATGTATTTGGACTTATTTGCCACAAGAACATCTTGACTGGCCCGGAACCATCTTTGTAGAATTGGAATTCGAATTTACCCGAGGGGTTTGCTCCCCTAAAGACAGCATC
>CALRAY010000020.1 GCA_943353705.1 Patescibacteria group bacterium UBA4664
CCTTGCGGCATCTTGCAAATTTTAAGGCAAGTGCGCCATTCATTTTATAATAGCCCGTTTTCAGCGCGAATCCACAGGAAAAATTTTCGTTCTTATCACATGGATACTCGGGGTCTTGCAAATCTTCAGGGTTAAATACATTTACGCCGCCAAGCTTATCTACTGCTAGTTTTAAGCCGGTAAAATCTACCCTAGAATAATATTGGATTGGCTGGTCTATAATATCGCTTATTGTCTTTTTAATAAGCTCTGGGCCCGACCCTGGCTTGGACTGTTCTGCTAGGGCGTGAGCGGAGTTAATTTTATTCCAGCCGTAGCCAGGAACCCGTACATATAAGTCGCGAGGAATACCCAGCATCACAACATCATTTGATCTTGGATCAATACTTGCGACTATCATAGTATCAGTCAGGTCTTGACCAGCATGCCCAATATCGCCAGTACCTAACAATAGTATATTTACCCTACCCTCGCCTTCACCCTTGAGTTTGCTAAGATCAATCTCCCCCTTGAGACCCTCGGCAGATATGCCACTCTTCGTGCTTATGACTTTTCTTAAATTGATATATACATTACCCGCAAAGACCACCCCAGATAGTATGGCTAGTCCTAATAAAATAATAAGAGCTTTAGGCCACCAACGAAGTTTTTTATTCTTTTTGGGAATAATTACATTCTTATTGGTGCTATTAATTTTTTTCGATTTGCTCTTTTTTGCAAATTTCATATTAACCTATTATAGATTATTAAGAGCTAGCATTAAATACTTATGCAAATATAAATGAGGTAGTGTTATAATAAATTAAATGAATAACAATAACGAAGAAAAAGAAGCTGCCGATTTATCTGCAAGGCTAGATGAGTCTGACCTTCTTAAGCCTGGCACTACCATAAAGCCTGGCGCTAAAGAGCCCAATCAAAGTGAACCCGCTAACGATACTGGGGCTTCTGGTGATGCTGGCAATAATAGTAATATCGAAAAAGATGTTTCCGAGTACAATAACTTCGTCGCACTTCAAGAAGCGGCCGGCCAAGAAATAGAAAAACCTAAAAATGGTGCTCTACATGTTATCTGGGAGATATCCAAAACCGTACTAATTGCGGCGGCCGTGGTGATATTTATAAATACTTTTGTTTTCCAGGCCTACTATGTAAGCGGAACCAGCATGACTCCAACCTACCAAGACAAAGATTACTTATTGGTAAATAAATTTCCATCCTCCATGCGCAATATCCTCAAGATATTTGGCAGAAAAGATAATTTGGATTTAAAAAGAGGCCAGGTGCTTGTGTTCAGGCCGCCTGAAAATCCTGAAATATTTTATGTCAAAAGAGTCCTCGGAATACCTGGCGACAGGGTGGTCTTGAAAAATGGAGTCTTTACTATCTATAACACAGAAAACCCTAACGGATTAGTCCTAAAAGAGCCTTATACTGACCCTAGCTATGTAACTGAAGGCACAGTCGATGAGATAGTCTTACCCGGTAATGTATTCGTAACTGGAGATAATCGTGCGCCTGGTGGTAGCTACGATTCGAGAGCCTGGGGTCAATTACAGCAAGATAAAATTATTGGAGATGCTTTCTTTAGGCTGATACCACTCAATAGCATCGGTTTTATAGGCCAACCTAACTACTAGATTTATTTAATTTAATCCTGGTGACTTTGGATTTGCGAAATAATCCTCAAAAGCTCTTCGTCTGAGTAATATTCAATAAATAACTTACCGCCTTTGGCTGTTTTTTGAATTCCAACCTTGGTACCTAGGAATTTTCCAAGTGAGTTAGTGACGGCTAAATGCTCTGACCTTATCTCCTTGGCTTTGATTGTTTTTTGGCCATTAGCTCCATCTTTAAGCCGGCGAGCGGCCTCCTCGCTTTCTCTGACGTTCAAGCCACCCTTAAGTATGGCCTCTAGCAGGAGTGATTGGTCGACATTACTTTCGAGTGAGAGTATCGCTCGACCGTGACCTTCGGTGATCTGACCTTTCTGCAGGGCTATCTTGGCGGCATGAGGCAAATTAACCAATCTAACTGAATTTGAAACAGTCGAAGGGGCTTTGCCGACTCTTTTAGCAATCTGCTCGTGAGTCAAATTAAATTGGTCTATTAACTTGGTATAGGCAATCGCAACTTCTAATGGTTTTAATTCAGAGCGCTGGATATTTTCAATTACAGCAAGCTCCAGCTGTTCCTGTTCTGAGAAAGTCCTGACTATGGCAGGGACGCTTTTTAGGGCGATTAGCTTAGCTGCCCTGAGTCGTCGCTCTCCAGCAACTAACTGATATTTGCCAGGCTTAATTTTGATAATTACCAGGGGCTGTATTATTCCGTGCAATTTAATACTGTCGGCCAGATCTTTTAGGTCTGATTCCGAAAAATCTGTTCGTGGCTGATGCGGATTTGGCTCAATATCATTAATACTGATATCTGAAACGTTCTTTCCGTCGGCTTTGAGTTCGGCGGGTAATGCTTCAGATACGAAGTCATCTATATCAGTGGGTATTAATGCATCAAGCCCCCTACCTAATCTATTTTTAATCATTTATAAAGCCTCTTTTCTATTTCACGTGCCAGCTTTTTATAAGCCTGCGATCCTTTGCTGAATTTATCATACTCTGATATCGGCAGACCATGGCTGGGTGCTTCAGCTAATCGTATATTGCGCGGTACAATTGTGTCAAACATTTTGGCAGGGAAGTGCTTTTTGAGCTCGGCCACGACCTGTTCTCCTAGGCTGGTCCTCTTGTTGTGCATTGTTACTACTACGCCCAATAGTTCAAGCCTAGGATTTAGCCCCGCCCTGACGCGCTTTATGGTGTTTAAAAGCTCAGACAGACCTTCTAGCGCAAAATATTCGCTCTGCACTGGTATCATTACGTAGTCACTTGCCGTGAAGCTATTGATGGTTAAAAGACCGAGAGAAGGTGGGCAATCAATTATAATTATTTCATAATCAAGCGCCTCTAGGGCTTTTTTAAGGATGGACTCTCTGGATTCGGCACCACTCATTTCAATCTCTGCTGCAGCCAAGGAGCTATTGGATGGCAATATGTCTAGGTTCTTGACTCTAGATGATACGATTGCTGTTTCGCTGTTATCGCCATTAACTAAAACATCATAAACTGTAGATTTAAGAGCATTTTTATTAATTGATAGGCCACTAGTTGTATTACCCTGGGGATCTAGGTCGACTATTAGCACGCGTCGCCCACTTTTGGCCAAATATGAGGCAGAGTTAATAGCAGTGGTTGTCTTCCCGACACCGCCCTTCTGATTCGCTATAGAAATTATCTTACTCACCCTTTGCATGAATAGATTATACCAGCTTTTGAGCTTAACTTGGACTTTACAGCCAGATACAAAATGTGATATAATTCTATATTGTCTCTTGATGACAAGGAAAGGAAATCAGTAAATGATTGCAGTAATTGAATCCGGTTCAAAACAATACATGGTTGAGAAGGGTCACAGAATCGAGACCGAGCTACTACACTCCGATAAGGATGTTGTTGAATTTCAGCCACTATTAGTTATAGATGGAGATGACATAATGGTAGGCAAACCTAAGGTAGAAAATGCCACCGTTAAAGCCAAGATTGTTGAAGCTGACATAAAGGGCGAAAAGATTAGAGTTCTTAAGTACAAAGCCAAGAAGCGACAAAAGACTCTTACAGGTCACAGGCAGCGCAAAACAATCCTTGAAATCACCGAAATCAAAACTAAATAGCCCGTATAAACATAATTCACGCCCAAACTGGGGCGTTTTTTATTTAAAGCATTTTATTGGCAATTGGTGGGGGCTTTTTTGCCGCTAATAATATTTTGCATCCATCCAAGTGTATCTTTAAAGCTGGCATTCATCGTTTGATAATGATCCACTCGGCCCGAAGGGTTGTATCCTTGAATAGCATTTGGGCTAGTATCGTATTTATTAAACTTGACCAAATTGCCCTTCACGCACATTCTCTCGAATCCGTGCTGGCTTTGTGAAATAAATACTACATCGTCATGAATTCCATGATTTATTAGCTTAGGCCGATCTGTCTTGACGCTACCAACAATGTTTTTGGCTAAGTCGGTAGATAGTGATTGATATATTGGGTTTGCTGCAATATTTAAATTCTTTGCAACAGTGCTAAATTCGGGTGTATATACCTCTGATGACCTATTTTGACCTCTGTTGCTTGGCCATAATTTCGTAAAGGCATCTATACAAACCGACTGGGCATCAGTCTTAAAATTCTTGGCATACTTTGGCTGCAATATTTTATCTACTGGGTAGGTTGTCTTATACCAGTCAGTATAGCTAGCAAGCACCAATGATCCAAACCAATTTATATTCGCACCATTAATTGCATCGTCGAGCGTCTCTTCAACACTAGTAACTGGACCGAACCCAACACTACCGAGAATTTTGATTTCTGGAGCATATTCATCTTTTATCTGATCAGCCCAGTATGAAGCGTGCCCACCTTGTGAATATCCAGCAGTAAATTGTTGCTCATCATTAATCTGGTCTTTTGTTAGTGCCAAGTTCTTGAGAGCTCTAATACTATCTAGTAGTGCCCTACCTTCCAAATCCCCAACCATGTAGTGATGTAGCCGAGCGGCATCACGCATGCCTTCATAGTCAATAATGACAACTGTGTAGCCCTGACTAGCATAGGCCATTAGGCTACTCTCGTAGTTGGCCCAGTCGGCCCTAGCGGGGTCTTCTAGCGATGCGGCACAGCTATCAGCCATGCCAGTTGTGCCCGGAGCAAATGCAAAGACTGGTTTTTTATTAGCTCCTGACGGCACATATACCCGAGCAAAAACAGGCACGTTATCGACCTTGCCGTCAGATGTATTAAAGCTAAAAACCTGCCTAGTTATTTCGACAGAAACAGGGTCGTCAAACTTTTTATTTGTCTGGCCTATTATTGAGCGCGCTTCTTCGGCTGAATACTTTTTGGCGGCTTCTTCTTTTAATATTTTGCCTGTTTTAATAGCGGGGGCTTTTTTAATTTCTTTTTTTACAACCTGAGTGTCGACTGGCTTCTTTGGTTTCGGCAGAATTACGTAAAAATAAAACACAAGCATGCTTACAAATATAACTTCAATAAGTAAAACAAACCAAAGTGCCTGAGTTACCCTGCGTTGCTTACGTTCTTTAGCGCTAATTGGTCTCTTATTATGCTTCATTATAGATCCTTAGCCATTTCGTGCATTGATACGCCGTCAAACAAATCATTATTAAAATGTATGGTTTCAAATCCAAATGATTTGTAAAATTTTTCATTATCTCGGGTAATCAAATAGACACTACTTGCCCCATGCAATTTCATAGAGTTTAATGTTTCATCAAACAGCATCGAACCGATACCTCCGCCTCTAAATTCAGGCTTAACATACATCCAGAATATATAGTTTTCTCTTGGGTCTTCGATATTTGCGATAATGTATCCAACCAATACTTTTTTATCATAGAGACCTGTTATGATTCGCTTTTTGCTCAAGCTAGCTTTGGCCAGTCGATAAATTGAATTCTGCTTTTCTACTTCTTCTAGGTACTCTCCTGGGAAATATGAGAAGTCCTGATGTAGAGCTTTTTTGAAGAGTTTTCTGAGCCTTAAAACGCCCCCTAGTTTTATTGGCCTAATTTTAACCCTCGTAGACACTGCTAGATACCCTGTAAATACCTCTCTACCTCTAGGGCAGCTCTGCAACCATCGCCGGCAGCAGTTATGGCCTGCCTATAATGAGGATCGGCAACATCACCAGCCGCGTAAACTCCATCGAGTTCAGTCTTGACTCCATCCTTTACTAGCAGGTATCCTTTCGAGTCCGTATCTAGGATTGACTTAAATAAATCAGTCGCTGGAGTGTGGCCGATAGCAACAAACATGCCCTTACAGCTAATGTCTTGGGTTTCGCCCGTCTTGATATTATTTAGCTTTAATCCTTCAACCATATCTTTTCCTAAAACATCAATTACTTCGGAGTCCCACTTAACTGATATTTTTTTATTATTCAAAACTCTATCTTGCATTATTTTACTAGCTCTAAATTCGTCGCGTCGATGGATAATTGTCACATGTCCGCAAAGCTTGGCTAGAGTTAGGGCTTCTTCCATCGCACTATCTCCACCTCCTATTACGGCCACCTCTTGGTCTTTGAAAAAATATCCATCACAGGTAGCACATGACGATATACCCTTACCCATTAATCGAGTCTCGTTATCAAGACCTAGCCAATTAGCACTGGCTCCAGTTGCGATGATTACTGCTAGGGCATGATATTCGCTCTCACCAACCCAAACTTTTTTATATTTTCCATCCAGATCTACTTTGGTAGCAAATTCTTGAATCATTTCAACACCAAAGCGCTTGGCCTGTGCTTTCATCTGATCCATTAATTCAGGCCCCATTATTCCATCTTTAAAGCCTGGGAAATTTTCAACTTCACTGGTTAAGAGTAGCTGCCCACCTGGCGTAGTGCCCGTGATCATAAGTACCTTAAGATTAGCTCTAGCTGCATAAATAGCTGCAGTGTAGCCAGCTGGCCCAGCACCAGCAATGATTAAATCGTATTTTTTGTCTATATCATGTTTATTCATATGCTCTATTATACCAAATAATCATTATTTTTAATTAGTTTAGCCCTGGTTAATATGCCTGGCTCAGACGGCAGATAAAATAACTGCTACAATACGATATATGCAAAAATTAACAAATCAACAAGCCGAAGCACTAAGTGCAATCGGAGCCTGGCTAAAAGCGAGCAAAGATGGTGGCAAACAATACTTGACCCTGGGGGGCTATGCAGGAACCGGTAAAACCACTCTGCTAGCAGCATTGCGGCGAGTATTACGCTCAAATATGCCAACCGTGAAGGTCGGCTTTGTGGCCTACACCGGTAAGGCCGCTCTGGTTTTAAGGCATAAATTAGTTGAAGATAAAATTCTACAGCCCGGCGATTCAATTTCTACCCTGCATGGACTGATGTACTACTCTGATTCCGGTAAGAGCGAATCCCCAAAGTGGCGCAAACGAGAATCGTTAAAAGTCGATTTGGTGGTAGTCGATGAGGCAAGCATGGTTAGTGAGGAAATATGGAATGATTTAATTAGCTTTGGCAGGCCCGTGCTTGCCGTCGGTGATCATGGGCAGCTGCCACCAATTGGCAATAATTTCAATCTAATGCTTGAACCAGATTTAAAACTAGATAAAATATGGCGGCAAGCTGCCGACAGCCCAATAATTGCCGTCTCAAAGCTTGCCAGAAATGGCAATAAAATACCAATAATGTCGTTTGGGGATAGCGTGGTCAAGCTAGACCAGGCTGACCCTCAGACTGGGGATATCATAGAAGAAATACTCCAAAGCCACGATTCAGACACTCTAGTTCTGTGCGGCTACAATAGTACGCGCCAAAAGCTCAATGACCATGTTCGAGTACTTAAGGGTATAGATAGCCCAGACCCCCAGCGTAATGACACGATTGTTTGCTTGCGTAACAGTCGAGACACCGGCCTAAGCAATGGGCAGATTGGAGTTATTGAGCAAATAACTCCAGCCGTTCGCGATGATGAACAGCTATGGTGGAATATTACGGCCGATTTTGATGGGATTAAATTTAGCGGATTTGCACCAAGAGAACAGTTTGGGGCAGCTACTACAATCAAAACACTACCCAAAAGACCAAAGACCGATACCTTGGGATTGTTTGATTTCGGGTATGGCCTAACGGTCCATAAAGCACAGGGCTCACAAGCCAAGAGAGTATTGATATTTGAAGAACGCTTTCCGCGCATGACGCAAGACGAGTGGCAACGCTGGCTATACACGGCCGTGACGAGAGCCCAAAAAGAGCTCTACATCATTGGCCACTAAGTACTTCTTTAGAGAATCACCATGAGTCTGCACTGCCGATATTAGATGCCTAGAGTGCACCCGAAAAAGTACTAAACTATTATAAGCTTATGGCCTAAGGGTGCCAGTGAAAACTTGCCACGCCAGAGCAGTTTTAGCTACAAAACTAAGGATAATATACACCCGTTCTCCATATAAATAATTCTTCCAGGGTCCGATTTTTTTGTACTGCAAGAACATGTTTAGCGCAAAGCAATTGAAGAATATGAATATAGTTACATAGATCCAGTAAACAAAATCAGGTATTTTAGCACCTCCTGCGCTAGCGTTCTGGGCACTTGCCACGAAGTAGATGGCGATCACTAT
>CALRAY010000021.1 GCA_943353705.1 Patescibacteria group bacterium UBA4664
GTGGCGGTGGCGGCGGATCCTCTGGATCCTCTGGCTCTGGGTCCTCTGGATCCTCTGGCTCTGGTGGCACTGGATCCTTTTCCTTCTTAAAAAATGGGATCAGTATTGGAAAACCGAGGGGTATTTCGGTTTCACTTTTATCTATATCCGTTCGAGTTTCTTCTATTACAGGTAAAACGCATATATACGAGACATTATCTATTGTGCCAGAAATCTCGGCCGTTACATATCTTTCGTCACCGAGCAATAACATCAGTGCGGCATGCACTGCCGGAGAAACGCTACTAGGGTCTCTATTCCATTTCTTTACCATAGCGGTGGTAGATTCGTAGCCTTGTTGTGCTGCTAAGGAATTAACATATTCAATCTCTTCGGGGCTAAGCTTGTCTTCTTGAGGATTAGCAAATTCAATATTGGCCTGAATGTTTTCTGAAGCAAATCTTTGCTGTATGGCTTGTTGCAGCATATCAGCCCTGCTTTTAGCTGTATTGATGTTGCTAGGGTTGTCGGTAGCCATCCCCACATTGGGGTCATCCGTACTAGCGGTGTCTTCTGCCGAAGCATGGCCACTTAGCCTAATAGTAATAGGCTGACTGAGTTCCTTAGCTTGATTGACTAACGCGTCAAGCTCGCTATAGTCTAGTGATTCTGGACCAACACTACCTTCATATTCCCTGGCCCAATCGGCAGGTACAGTATAAGTACTCTCAATGCCTTCAGAGCTAGTAACTTTTTGTAGTCTTGGGTCGCCTGTTTTCTTGGTGTCTGTTGTCGTTACTTCATGATTGTTCTTTGTATAAGACAGGGCCCCGTCATTTAAATGAATTATAGCCGCATTACCAGCGACTGTGGCCACAATGGAAGCAGCAAGTGAGCGCAATACGCTTACTCTTCGTCTATTTTTTTCAGGAAGTTCTGCATTTGGTTCTGTGTTTGGCTCTGGATTCGGCTCTGTGTTTGGGTGTGGGTTTGCTGCATTGTTCATAGAATCAATTTTAAGACTTAATTGTATTTTACGCAAACTTTGAATACTTTTGATTGACATCATAAATAAGTTATGTTATTATGGTGTTACAAATTAAAGATAATGATGAATACCGATATAGTTCTAACTATTACTTCGCTGTTCATCTTTTGAACAGAAAGGTATTCATGACATATAAATCTTTTTCTGCTTCTCGTTCGCGTAGAGGTGGCAATCAAACTCGGTCGTTCTCAAACAATAACCGAAGAAATAACAGAGGCCGAACTTATATCGACCCAACTAAATTTATCAACAAAGCAGTAGCTCAAATTGATAGAGTTGAGTTTGTCCCGGTTCATAAGTTTAGCGACTTTGGGTTCGTAAAGGATCTAGAGCTAAATATAGCCAAGAATGGGCTTGAACACCCAACTTCCATTCAGGATGGTGCAATTAAGCCAATCCTAGAAGGTAGAGACGTAATTGGCTTGGCCAATACTGGTACCGGCAAGACTGCAGCTTTTGTATTGCCTATAATCCAAAGACTTAAGGCATCGCAAGATCAGAAGGCCGTATTGATTATGGCTCCTACTCGCGAGCTGGCATTGCAAATTGATGATCAATTTAAATTATTTGCAGCTGACCTAAGACTTTACTCTGCACTATGTGTTGGTGGAGTTAACATGCAAAAACAAATTCGCGATTTACGTAGACGCCCACAGGTAATAATCGGAACACCAGGTAGATTAAAAGACCTTATGCGACAGCGCGAGCTTAAATTGCAATTCGTTACTACTTTGGTATTAGATGAAGCTGACCGTATGCTCGATATGGGATTCTTGCCAGATATTAAAGATATACTATCTGAGCTCCCAGAAGAGCGACAGTCTTTGTGCTTTAGCGCAACAATCACCCCTCAAATCCAAGGCTTACTAGATAATATGCTTAAAGACCCTGTTACTGTTTCGGTGCGAACCCGCGAAACTAGCGAACATATCGAACAGGATGTTATTAGAGCTCGATCTAAGGATGATAAAGTCAGAATTCTTAATGAACTCTTAAATGATGATGAATTCGAAAAAGTGCTTGTATTCGGTGAGACTAAATTCGGTGTTCAAAAATTAGCCGATAGCTTAACTAGGGCAGGTTTGCCAGCTGAAGCAATTCATGGCAACAAATCACAGCCACAACGCCAGAGAGCTCTACGTAGCTTCCGAGATGGCAAAGTTGGTATTCTAGTAGCAACTGATGTAGCTGCACGTGGCCTTGATATTCCTAATGTATCTCATGTCATTAACTTCGATCAGCCCGGAAACTATGAAGATTACATTCATAGAATCGGACGAACTGGTCGAGCTGGTAAGACCGGTAAGGCATTGACCTTTATAGCCGGCTAACAGGCAATATAGCCAAGTATTTGGCTAGTTCAAATAGCAAACACCTGAGCAATTAAGCCGGGTGTTTGTTTTTATATACTTTTTTAAATATCTCAATAGATTAACCCAGGCTAGTAGCCAGATTGCTTTCTGTTATAATGGGGACATGAATAAAAAACGATTAGTATTTGATATAGAGATGGTTGGCGAGGATTTCGATAAGTTCGATGATGCCACCAAAAAAGACCTTAGCAAAAAATTGCCCGATGCCAAAAAAGACCCTGACGGATACGAACGGGCACTAAAGGACCTAAAGCAAAACCTAGTATTTAGTCCATTGACGGGCAGAATTATAGCCATAGGCGTTTACGACCTAGACGAGGAGAAGGGGGCGGTTTACTATGACACTAATGGCGTGGGGGCTGACGATATAGAAGAGGGCGGAATTAAGTATGTTGCAATGAATGAGGCCGAGATGCTTACTAAGTTCTGGGGACTAGCTGAAATTACCGATGAGTTTATTAGCTTCTTTGGACGCCGCGCAGATGTTCCATATATGATGATTCGTTCAGCTGTACATGGTATTAGGCCTAGCAAGGATTTGGTTAGTAACAGATACAATTCAACCGGGTTAAGAGGTGCAACACACCATGATTTGTTTGATTTGCTGACATTCTACGGAGGGGCAATGTTTAAAGGTAGTTTGCATCGCTGGTGCCGGGCATTTGGTATTAAAAGCCCCAAAGAGTCCGGAATGGATGGTAGCGATGTAGGTCCGGCCTATGAGTCTGGTAAGTATCTGGAGATTGCCAAATACAATGCTGAGGATTTATTTGCCACTGGTAAATTATTCCAGTATTGGGATCAATACCTGAGACCAAAAGTTTAAATAATAGGAGCAATCATGCAATTACAGGCAGGCGATAAAGCACCAAAATTTGAACTCCTAGACCAAGATAGTAAAATGCATAATCTAGAAAGCCTGAAAGGCCAGATGACGCTTATATATTTTTACCCAAGAGATGAGACTCCTGGCTGTACGGCTCAGGCTTGTTCTTTGCGCGATAATTTTGAAGAATTACAGCATATGGGCGTAGGGGTTATTGGGGTAAGCAAGGATGAGGTTAGTAGCCATATTAAATTCAAGCAAAAGCACAAATTACCATTTGACATACTATCGGATCCAGAGCACCAAATGATTGAAAGTTATGGAGCTTGGCAAGAGCGAAGCATGTACGGGCGTAAGTTTTTTGGAACACAACGCTCGGCTGTTATGGTGGGGCCAGATTTGAAAATAGTAGCAGTCTGGAATAAGATTCAGCCCCTTAAGACAGTTCCAGAAGTAAAAAAATGGCTTACAGAAAATAATTATTAGATTATGATTTTATTTTGGATAATATTTATAATTTTATTTTTATCTTTTGGCGTTATTGTATTTATTGGTGCCCCATATGTTCCAAGCAGGATTGCAGATGATATTAAATTATTCGATGAGCTTAATTTAAAAAAAGGCTCAGTGGTTGTGGATCTGGGCAGTGGCGACGGTAAAGTGTTGGTTGAGGCGTCCAAGAGAGGTTTGGTGGCAGTTGGATATGAATTAAACCCTTTCTTGTATTTAGTGTCGCGCTTTAGGCTCCGTAAATACCCCAAGTCCAAGGTTTATCTAGGAAATTACTGGTCGGCGGATTTGTCTAGGGCGAATTTAGTCTTTGTTTTTTCGGCAGCTCCTTTTATGGAAAGAATATACAGCCTACTCAAAAATCAACTTAAAAAAGGCAGCTATGTGGCATCGTACGCATTTAGTTTCGAGGGTGTTAAAATCCACAAAAAGATTGAGCCGATAAATCTCTATAGGTTTTGAGCTCATAGAGCATATGTAGTACAATATAATCACGCTAGAATTACAGCAAATTAAAATACAAAGAGCTATATACTTACTCGTGCGAAGTGCACAGCCAGAGTAGAATCTGGAATTCAGTATTCAGTATTCAGTATTACTCTTAATAATAAATGTTTATAAGCACGCCCACTCCATAGATTACGCTAACGCCCGCAACGACTAATCCGCGGCATTATCTAAGCAATCGACTGGCATGTAGCGAATAAACGCATCAAATTAATCATTAATTAAAGGAGAAAATAATGTTAAGACTTGATCAGCCGGCGCCAACCTTTAAACAGGCAGCCTACCAAAAGGGCGTAGATGGTGATTTTACAGAAATCGACCTGGAAGACTACAAAGGAAAGTGGGTAGTACTTTTCTTTTACCCAAGAGATTTCACATTCGTCTGTCCTACCGAAATCCAAGGATTTGCTAAGCACGAAAAAGCTTTCGAAGAAGTTAATACTAAGATTTTAGCAGCTAGTACTGATAGCGTGAATTCGCACAAGGCTTGGTTTGAACGAGATCTGCAGGAAGTTGAATATCCAATTCTTGCCGATCCTACTCAAGAACTATCTCGCGCTTATGGCGTCTACAATGAAGAACGCGGCGAATCAGAACGAGGGCTATTTATAATCGACCCAGAAGGTAATCTAAGATATTTACTATTTTCAGATGATAATGTAGGTAGAAGTGTAGAAGAAACTCTACGAGTAGTTAAGGCTCTTCAGACGGGCGGTAAATGCCCAATTGATTGGCAGCCGGGCGAAGCTAATTTAAAACCAGAATAGGGAGTACAATAATGGAATCAGACAACCCAATCAACAGCACAGTAGACCCTTCAGCAAGCCTTCCTGACCCCACGAATATGAATCTTAAGAGCCCAAAGAAGAATAAAACTATAATTTACGCTGTCGTTGGGTTTGTTGCCCTAATTGTAATACTACTGGTGGTTTTGATATTTGTTAATATCGGAAATAGCAATGCAAAGCAAGATTCCTTGAAGGCCGAATATGATAAAGGTTATAGCAAGGGCAAGACAGAACAGCAGGCAGCTTCAGATGCCGAAGTCATAAGCAGAGACTCTAAAAATGTGCGTATCTATAAAGCTCCAAATGAGTTGGGTAGTTTTGAAATACCCATCCCTAAGACCTGGAGTTGGGTGATCACTCCTAACCTCGATAGTGGTCTTTTCTTGGGTATATCTGACCCTGATTATGTCGATAATACCTCCAAGCAACATAAATTTAAGCTTGACCTAGCGAGTGACTCCTACCAAGACAGAGCCAAGACGCTCGACTCAGTCACTAAGAGTTCTGGAGGCAAATTAGTCGCATCCGATACAACTGTATCGGGTATTAAGGGGCGCCGCTACAAAGGCATAGTGGATGCACAGACTAAGCAAAAAGGCGAGATTGTCATAGTTCCATATAGAGAAAAAGTATTGGTATTTAGAACTGACGATCCTGATAGTTATAGCCAAGCTTTTAATAATATACTTTCAAACACCAAGCTAGCTCCCTAAAGCGCATTAGCTTGCGGTAAGGCAGCTTCAGCATTAAGCTTAAAATATGAATTTTGACTACAACTTTTATAATTTAGTACTATCCGAAGTTGTAGCTAGGATTGCTTCTGATCAAATTATAATCGAAAAAGAAGCTAGCGATCTGATAGTATCAAGCGATAATAAGAAATTCAAAAATATAATAAGACGAAACCGAGTCAATATACTGCTTATGAGCGAGCTCATATTCGTGGGGCGCCAATTTAGCGATAGCCCCATAGGAACTGTAAATTTGCTTGATGCTGTAAAATTAGCCGAATTAGCTTTTATGGATTCAACCTTAATACTAGACAAAAAAAGAACAAGGCCTTTTATTGCAGTTATTGGCGATAAGAAAATCATTACTTGCTTGCTAAAAATTATCCTAGCAATAGTGGTCCTAGAGGACACTAAAATCAACAAATTACCAATTTCTATCAGAAGAAGGGGTGATTTTGTTACTTTTAAGGTTACTGGTGGAAGAATAGCTAATCATGATTTATTTTTAAAGGATTCAGCAACGTTAGCGTCTAACCTGTTTGTTAATTATGGTGCTGGGTTAAGATTTGCAAAAATAAAAAATAAACGCGTGGTATTTTTGAGACTGCAACTGTCCAATCAGATGCCACTTTTAGTATAATAAAGTAGATGAATAAAATACTTATAATCGAAGATGATATATTACTCTCAGAAGTTTATCAAAAATCAATTCAGGCGGAAGGCTTTGCTGTTGATGTCGCAAGGGACTACAAGCAAGCATTAGATAAATTTAATCCGAAACGCCAATCTGTTATCATCCTGGACATAATGCTTAGGGGTAAAAATGGCTTCGAGGTATTAAAGGCCATTCGCAGGAGGCAGGGGGGCGATAAAGTTAAAATTATAGTTGTTACCGGAATGAATACTGACGATTTAAGATTGAATGATGAGCTGCTCGTGGGGCTCAATATAGTCGGCATATATACCAAGTCACAATTTTCGATTGCACAGCTTATCGAGTCGGTGAAGGGTTTGATGAAGCAAAATGAAGCAAACTGAACTAACGGGATTTGTGATTATGCGCAAAAATATCAATGATGCCGATAAAATTATAACAATACTAAGCAAGGAGCAAGGTAGACAATCGTTCATAGCCAAGGGAATTCGGAAGCCTAGGGCTAAGCTCCAATCACATCTAGAGCCACTTGTTGAAACTAAATATAGAATCCTTGGAAATGGCAAGCTTCCGACACTGGTCGGAGCAAGAGGACTTTTCAGTAATGAATTCTATGGTAAGACGGTTGATATTAACGTGTCAGGGCTGTTATTAACCGAGATTGTAGAGGCCTTCACGGTTGAAGCTATGCCAAATCGCCCTGCCTATGACGCATACCAGGCCAGCCTAGCCACAATCGCATGTAAACCAGGAATTAGCCTGTCTTTGAGTTATTATGTCTTGGCTCTGATGAGGGCTTTTGGCGTTGAGCCAGATATTGAAAAGGGCCATACTTTGTACCACCTCGATATCAATAATGGCACACTCAATAACTTAGTTAGTGCAGATTCTTCAGCTGTTAATCTGAATATTGCCAAGCTATGGAATGCCTGCTTAAAATATGATATCGAGACGGTGTTGCGTCTAAAGATAGATAAAAAAACACTAGCAGATTCTCTTAATTTGCTTCTGACTTACGCCCAGCACCATATTGAGCGCAAGCTTAAGAGTGCGAAAGTTCTTTCTGAGAGCACAAATCTTTTGCAAGCAAGCTAGGCCATAATGTATAATGCTGTATATGAGTGAATCTAAAAATCAAATATCCATGGAAGAGTTAGTTAGCTACGCCAAGCGGCGCGGTTTTGTGTTTCAGGCCAGTGAAATATACGGGGGCGTTAGTGGCATGTACGACTTTGGCCCATACGGCGTAGAGCTAAAAAATAACCTCAAGAAGCTCTGGTGGAAAGAAATGGTCTATACGAACGAGAATATCACCGGTCTTGATAGCGCAATTATTCAAAGCCCAAAGGTCTGGGAGGCGAGTGGCCACGTTGAGCGTTTTAGCGATCCAATGATAGACTGTAAGGCTTGCAAGAAACGCTATAGGGCCGACAAGCTGGCAGACATCGATAGCGTTGATGTAGATGAGCTTAATTCTAAGCTAATTGATATTGTATGCCCAAACTGTAAAGAACACGACTGGACAGATATAAGGCA